>CAYWXN010000293.1:0-2856 GCA_964462075.1 uncultured Ruminiclostridium sp.
ATAAAAATCCATTCTCTTTTAATATTCTAGCACATGTATTGATAGTTGTGCCAGTAGTAAGCACATCATCTACCAATAAAATATGTTTATTTTGGGTGTCTTTTATAATAATATTTTCGTTTACTTTGAAGGCACTTTCCAAATTTCTTAATCGCTCTTCTCTTTTCAACAAAACTTGAGGCTTTGTATTTTGGGTTTTCATTAGTATATCGGTTCGTACTTCCTTACCCAATATACGGCCTACCTCCTTTGCCACAAGTTCGGCTTGGTTATAACCTCTCTGTCTTTTCTTCTTTTGGTGCATGGGAACGGGTACTATGTAATCAAAGTTGGGCAATGATTCTTGCTTTAATAATTCCTCACAAAGCAGTCTTCCCATTGTTTGAGCCAATTTAGGATGATTCTTAAATTTCATATTATGAATAGCGGTCTCCACCCCGTTCTTATAGTAAAAAGCAGCAAAGGTTCCGTCGACATATGGCATCTGTATGCTCTTTTTGAATCCTCTCAGGTAAAGAGGAAGGTTTTTTTTGCATGGTTCACAAAGATACATGGACGTATCTTCGTTTAAGATCATATCGCAAACCATACATTTTGCCGGATAAACCAATCGAATAAGCTTCTCAAAAAAAGAAACATCACTTTTCTTCTCTTTTCTCACATCAGCCTCTCCTTTAGTCCGGAATAGCGTTCTCTCTCATTTATGTTTTTTATCATTTCTTCCATTATAGTAGGGTTGCCTACAAGAACCACCAACTTTCTTGCCCTTGTTACCGCCGTATAGAGCAAATTCCTACATACGAGGCCCTTTGGCACTCCAAAAAGTGAAATTATGACCGCAGGGAACTCGGTCCCCTGACTTTTATGAACTGTAATAGCAAAAGCATGCTCAAGACTTTCCAATCTGTCAAACTTGTATTCGCAGATCCTGTTATCATCAAAACGAACTGTTATAAGCTCTGCTTTAAAATCAATATCCATGATAACACCCATATCCCCGTTGTAAACACCTAAGCCCTCACTAATAAATCCATCTTCATCTGTTGATGTCCATGGTAGAGAATAGTCGTTACGTATCTGCATAACCCTGTCACCTAAACGAAACACCGTATTTCCGAACAACTTCTGAGGCTTATCCTCCCTTTCAGGGTTCAGAACCTGTTGTAGAGCACTATTGAGATTCCTAACACCGGTATCTCCTTTTCTCATTGGTGTGAGTACCTGTATGTCCCTATTGGGATCCATGCCGAATCGCTCAGTTATATGATTGGTACAAAGATCAGTAATGCAAGTAATTACGTCCCTGCCGCTAAGTTTTGGAATAAAGAAAAAGTCCCCCTCTTCCTCATTTATAGCCGGCATATTACCTTGGTTGATAAGGTGTGCATTGGTGATAATCCTACTTTCTTCAGTCTGTCTGAATATGGTCTCCAGCTTGACCACCGGGAAGGCTCCACTCTCAATAATATCCGACAGCACCTTTCCCGGACCCACAGGCGGCAATTGATCGGCATCACCTACCAAGATAAGGCTGGCTTCCCACGGAAATGCTTTTAACAATGACTCCATCATAACAATATCTATCATGGAAGCTTCATCAATTATCATCACATCCGCTAACAGAGGATTATCTTCATTTCTCATAAAATACGGCTTTTCGTTATCTTCGATACTGTATCCTACCTCAAGAAGCCTGTGAATAGTCTTAGCTTCATACCCGGAAGTTTCACTTACACGTTTTGCTGCTCTTCCCGTCGGTGCTGCTAAAACGGTATAAAGCCCTTTACTCTCAAATATCTGAATAAGGGTTTTTATAATAGTTGTTTTACCTGTACCCGGACCCCCGGTAATAACACATATTCTTTGGGATAAGGCACATTTTATTGCCTCCTTCTGAATATTATCCAAGTAAACATTCTGATCCCTTTCATAATCGGTTATAAGGATGTCACAATCCTTTATCCAATAATCATCCCTTTTACTATTTAACCCGGTGAGCTTTCTTGCAAGGTATCGCTCAGCTTCAATCATTTCCTCGGAATAAACTCTGTCGGGATATTGTCTTTCGACGAATATCATTTCTTCTAATAAAAGAGAATCAAAAGCATTACTAAGAAGCTCTTCCGGAACCTTAGTAAGCTTAACGCCAAGTTTCACAAGCTCTGCTTTAGGCGAAAAAGTATGTCCTTTGGTAATTTCGGCTGATAGAAGATACAGCAGCGCACTCTTAAGTCGTTCTAAAGAATTAGGTTCGATCCCCTGGGATAAAGCTATCCTATCACATATGGTAAAATCCAGCCCAATATCTGCTTCGGCTAATCTATACGGATTTTGTCGCACCTCTTTTTCGGCATGGGAACCGAACCTGTCCCATATTTTTACCGCAATATCGGAGGATACACCGTACTTTTGCATGAGCATAATAATATTTCTCATATTTTCATGCTCAAGGAAGGCTTGTCCGTAAGAAAGTGCCTTTTCCGGTGTGATCCCCTTGATCTCAGCAAGCCTGTACGGTTCGAATTGAAAAATACCAAAAGTTTCCTCTTTGAATTTCTCAACAATACTATTTGCCGTTACTTTCCCTAAACCCTTGATAAAACCGCTTGAAAGATACTGTATTATCTCTTCCTCCAGAGTGGGGATACTCCTCTCACATTGCTCAACCTTAAATTGCCTGCCATAATCGGGATGGCTGACATATATACCTGTGGCAACTACATTTTCACCTTCTACCAACATAGGCATAATGCCTACCAGCGTGACCTGCGTGTTATTATCGGTCTTAAGATCACAAACAGTATATCCGTTTTTTGTATTGGTGTAACGAATAGAACGTATTGTTCCTTTAATTTG
>CAYWXN010000294.1:0-2856 GCA_964462075.1 uncultured Ruminiclostridium sp.
TGAGGTCTAGCCAAGTCTTGACTTTGATTTCGAGTACATATCAAATGCAACGGCAAGCAGTACGACCATACCTTTTGCAACAGACTGCAAAAAGACATTTAAGCCTATAATAGACATTCCGTTGTTCATAACGCCCATAATAAAAGCTCCTACAATGGCTCCCCATATCGTTCCGACACCGCCGTATGCGGAAGCGCCGCCTATAAAGCATGAACCTATAGCATCCATTTCAAAGTCTTTACCGACATTAGGCGAGGAGGCCATCATTCTGCCGGCAGTAACTATACCTGCAATAGCTGCTAAAAACCCCATGTTCGAATATGCAAGGAACATGATCTTTTTGGTGTTGACACCGGAAAGCTCCGCTGCCTTACGGTTTCCTCCCATAGCGTAAAGGTGGCGCCCGGGTATAGTTTTAGTTGCTATAAATGTATAGACCGCGAATAAAATAGCAACTAAAATCAACACTATGGGTAAGCCTTCATCCATGGCCAGCCAGTAAGAGAAGATATTAATAACAATAAAGAATGCAACAACTTTTAAAATGACCGAATTTAAAGAAGCTACTTCATATCCACGTGCTTGCTTGTTTTTCCTGCTGAGGGTTACAACCAGCACATAAATGATGGATAATGCAAGTCCTACAAAAAGCATCGTTGCATTAAGAAACTCCGGCTTATTCTGAAGTTTCAGCAAATCGCCGATATGTAAAAAATCCGGAATGGTATTCGGAGCTATATCGGGAACCGAACCCGAACCAATAGTAACATATAGACCAGCTAGCGGTAAGGTCTTTCCGTCTAGTATTATATTGTTAATACCCCTGAAAACCATCATGCCCGCAAGCGTTGTAATAAATGGCGGAACTCTTACATACGCTATCCAAAATCCCTGCCAAATACCTGCCAAAAGACCCGTTAAAGCGCTTATAATTATTGCCAGCCAAGTAGGCAGACCAAGCGTTGTGGTCATCATACCCGACATCGCACTTACCAGAGCAACCAGTGAACCGGCTGAAAGGTCCACATTGCCGCCGGTCAATATACAAAACATCATTCCTATCGCAAGTATCAGCACATAGGCGTTCTGGCGCACCAGCATTGACACGTTTCTTGGCCAGATAATCTTTCCTTTGGTTATGACTCCGAAGAATACCATAATAACTACCAGGGCAAAAATCATCCCATATTGCCGCATGTTACGGTTCATAAAATCTTTTATTTTGTTCATATACATTCCCCCAATCGCCCAGCAGAACTTCTAATTATTGTGGACATGATATCCTCTTGGTTCGCTTCGCTGGTCTTCATTTCTCCTACAACACGACCCTCATTCATTATGTACAAACGATCAGTAATTCCCAAGATCTCAGGCAGTTCCGAGGAAATCATGATTACACATTTTCCGGACTGTGCCAACTCTATGATGATCTTGTATATCTCGTACTTTGCCCCAACGTCAATTCCTCTTGTAGGTTCGTCGAGTATCAACACATCGGGCAACGAGAATATCCATTTACTGAGCACAACCTTCTGCTGGTTTCCGCCGGAAAGATTCCCTGCTTTCTGAAAAACACTTGTTGACTTTATATTGAACTTTTCCCTGTACTCTTTTCCTATTATGATTTCCTCATCTTCGTTTATAACAACACCTTTTGTGATTGCTTTCAGATTAGCAAGAGTGATGTTACCTTTAATATCCTGTATATGTACCAATCCCGCCGTTTTCCTGTCTTCAGTGACATAAGCAATCCCATTTTCTATTGCTTGCTCAATATTTTTCAGGGTTATCTCCTTACCATCCTTGATAAGAGTTCCTCTTATTCTTTTGCCGTATGCCCTGCCGAACACACTCATTGCAAGCTCTGTTCTTCCCGCACCCATGAGGCCGGCAAGCCCGACAATTTCCCCTTTTCTAAATTGCATGTTTACATTATTTATAATAACCCTTTCCTCATTAAGAGGGTCATGTACTACCCAGTTCTTTATCTCAAAGCCTACCTCACCTATGTTAGCTGTGTGCTTTGGAAAACGATCCGTAAGTTCTCGCCCAACCATACCCTGAATTATCCTGCTTTCACTCACAGGCACGGAGTTGTCCAAAGTCTCTATTGTCTTTCCATCTCTCAATACGGTTATGTTGTTTGCGATCTTTATTACTTCATGTATTTTGTGCGAAATCATTATACATGTCATTCCATGCTCTTTATTTAGTGTTTGTAAAAGATTGAGAAGGTTATCAGAATCTTCGTCATTGAGTGCGGCTGTCGGCTCATCCAATATTAGCAGTTCGCAATTTTTGGACAGTGCCTTTGCTATCTCAACAAGCTGTTGTTTACCAACGCCAATATTTCTTACCTGCGCGGTATATCTTTCATTCAGGCCAACTTTTTTTATTAACGCCATAGCTTCTTTGTTTGTTTCATCCCAGTCTATTATGCCTCTCTTAACTCTTTCATTCCCTAAGAAAATATTTTCCGCAATGGTCATGTAAGGGCTAAGCGCAAGCTCCTGATGGATTATGGCTATTCCTACTGCTTCGCTATCACGTATATTTTTAAACCTGCACTCTGTCCCCTTGTAGATTATGTTACCACGATATGAACCATAAGCATATATGCCGCTTAGAACGTTCATTAATGTAGACTTACCTGCTCCGTTTTCTCCAACCAGAGCATGTATCTCACCCTTCTTTACTTTAAAAGTAACATCGTCCAGGGCGGTAACACCGGGGAATTCCTTGGTTATATTCTCCATTTGAAGTATATATTCCGACATTGTCTGCTCCTTTATTCGCATCGGTTTATTTTGATTTAGCTATAGATATAACGAGGCAACCACTGCCTAATTACAGCTA
>CAYWXN010000295.1:0-2854 GCA_964462075.1 uncultured Ruminiclostridium sp.
ATAATGTATGAAAAGGCTATGAAACTGATTTTTGAAGAGGGTGATGGGTCAAAATAATCATTAAGAATTTAGTTGAAAAAGCAAAGTATTATACCTGTCATTGCACAGGCATGGAACCGTATAAAAGGCTGAAATCTACTATGATTGATAACATTGATTATCTGTCGTCTGGTAGTGTAATAGAAATATAAAATAAAGGAGCTATTATTATGAGCGAAAATTGCAATCAAAGCTGCAGCAGTTGTTCGGAGAACTGTTCAGAAAGAAAAGAAGAAAAAACCGATTTTTCTGAGAGTCTACACGAGATGAGCAGTGTAAAAAAAGTCATCGCTATTGTCAGCGGTAAAGGAGGAGTGGGTAAGTCGCTTGTAACCTCAATGCTTGCGGTTACCATGAACAGGATGGGTTATCATTCGGCCATTCTTGATGCAGATGTTACCGGGCCTTCTATTCCTAAAGCCTTTGGAATCAAGGACAAAGCCACAGGCAGTGAACTTGGTCTGTTCCCTGTTAAGACAAAGACCGGTATTGATATTATGTCTGTTAATCTGCTTTTAGAAAATGATACTGATCCCGTTGTTTGGAGAGGGCCGATTATTGCCGGTACTGTCAAGCAGTTTTGGACCGATGTTATCTGGGAAGATGTTGATTTTATGTTCATAGATATGCCACCCGGAACCGGCGATGTTCCTCTTACGGTATTTCAATCCATTGCTGTTGACGGGATTATTGTTGTGACATCTCCGCAGGAGCTTGTATCCATGATTGTTTCAAAAGCTGTCAAGATGGCTGAGATGATGAATATCCCCATTATCGGTCTGGTAGAAAACATGTCATATTTTAAATGCCCTGATAACGGCAAGGACTATCAGATATTCGGAGAAAGCCACATTGAAGAAATTGCTGATAAACATAATTTAAAGGTTCTTGCAAAACTACCTATTGATCCTAAAATCTCGGCTGCTTGCGATAAGGGTATGATAGAGCTTTTCGATAGTAATTGGCTTGATCCGGTTGCGAGAATATTAGAAAAAATGGGGGAAAGCTAATATAATCAAAATTGCTGTAGCAAGCGATAACGTTATATTAGCCAAGCAATTTGGACATTGCGAAGGGTTTATGATCTTTGAAACTGATAAAGGCTAAGTTCTTAAAAGTGAAACCATTGCCAATCCCGTAGACCTGGAGTAGGGTTAGTTTTTTTCTTATAAGTACTCGACGAAGCAGTTGTGATAATAATATATTTCACGACTGCTATTTTATTACCCTTAGTTTGCTGATTGCAAATGATTTGTCCTAAGCATGACCTCTTGTTCAATCTGAGAATAATTTTCAGCCGAGCAAAACAAAGCTATGTTTTCGGTCCAGCCTCCACGCAAAAGTATAGTTAGGCTTTTAGGCTTATATTTTACTTTTGTGATTCGACTCCACTTAATAAAGACTTCCTGCCGTGATTGAGCCATCATTCCGGCCCCTGCAGCGGTTGGTTTACCTGAAAAAAGCCCCAAAAAGACAGTTAAACCATTGATAATCCGGTTTTTCTTTGCTTGTTTTGCCTGTGTCCGGCAAAGAGCTCCTTTATTGTCCAGTTCAAATTCGGCTTCATACTTACCACCATAGACTGCCATGATTAAGAGCCAGGTGAAAAACAGCAGTGCGACAATTAGCCCTAAGCCGTAGAGGGCATAAACGCTTTTACCCGAAGCAAATCCAATGATGAGAGCAATAATCCCAAAGGGGATGCCAATAGCAATTCCCAGCTGTTTTAAAATTACCGTGTTTCTAAATATAGGTACGCTGATTTCCCATTGTATTTTTTCCATATTAATTTCCTTTCTGTTTTAATAAGATGTCTTATTTGGCATTTATACATTATCAATTTTTTCTCCGCAGACAAGACAAAAGATGGATTCAGGAGTATTTATATGGCCATTGGGACAAATGCGGTCTGTAATTTCTACAACAGGTCTTTTTGCTCCACAGGCACCGCAGAAAAGCGTTCCCTCCCGCCATGGCTTTCCGCAGCTGCAGATGATTGGTATCTCAACGCTATGGATTTGGTGCAAATTTGCTTTTTCAACCCTCAATCCGCATCCTGCACAGAAAACATCGCCGGGCTTAGATACTTTACCGCAGCGTTTACAGGTTAGGATAACAGTCTCGGCCTTTTGTCCGGACTTTTTATCATCGGCTTTTTTCTCACTTTGCTTTTTAATGTCGGGCTTTTTAAGAATTATCGAGGGCATATTCATTGCAGAATACGCCTCTTTTGCTTTTAAAACAGCCGTTTTAATTGCTTTCTCACGATTTTCCGTTCTTTGATTCCCCGCTATTATCATGGCCTCTATTTCTTCAAGCATTTTATCCATTTGTTTCCCTCCTACAACACGCAATATAAGGGGATGGCAGTTTAATCTATTATGCTTTCATCAAAAACCACATCTGAGGCTGAAAGGCCGTTATGAAGCATGGATGCCAATAAAGGCACAGCCTCGGCCAGACCGTTCATCTCGGGCATAGTTAAAAACGCTGCAATAACAACCTGTGTACCGGCACCCAATAAATCTATTATATCTCCTATCTTGGAAAGCAAAAGCGCTATCGGAGCACCTACGCCTGTCAAAAGGGTTATTCCCGAAACAACTCTTACCAGGGTTGATGTAAGGAAGGACATCATATTAACTAAATTGTCCACATCCTGCCAGGTAGAAATATCGGTAGGGCTGACAAACAGACCCTCGTCAAAAGCTTTTTCGTAATCCTTCATAATTGCTACCAGCCTGTCAACACCGTCGCAGACTGTTTTAAACGAATCCGCGTTACAGCTGGTTATCCATTCTTTATTGCCGGTATC
>CAYWXN010000296.1:0-2826 GCA_964462075.1 uncultured Ruminiclostridium sp.
ATATTCTCTCCGTTATCAATTCCCTCAAAGCAATAGACAATCGGCCCTCTCATTATGGCAACACATCCGATATTTTCTCTTACTTGAGTATTGGTATAAATCCTTCTCGCCGGCATATCAAATACAAGTTGGACAGTATCCCCTTGATTCCACCTTCGATTGATATAGCAATATCCATCACGAATATCATTTTCCCCTTCGGACTCTTTGCCGTTTATTAAGATTTTTGAACCTTTTGCGTATGAGGGTACTCTGACAGCCAAAGCGAATTCGGCCTTCTTACCGGTAGGATTAATGGTATATGAAACCTTTCCTTCCCATGGAAGCTCAGATTCTACATCAATTGTTGCAAGATCAAGCTCTGACTTGCCACCGATATGTAGGTGTGAATATATTGTATCTCCGTCTTCCCCCCATTGATATTTACCCAGGGAGGTCAAAAGTCTTGCCACATTAGGCGGACAGCATGCACATTGGTACCAACCCGGACGTTCAGGCAATACATGCTTAAACCCGAATAGTTCACCTGATATTTCAGGGTTTACCTCTAACGGGTTAACATAAAAAAACCTCTTCCCGTCAAGTTGCATGCCGCTTAGTACGCCATTGTACAATGCCAATTCCATTACATCTGAATACTTACCTGAAGGGCAAACATCCAGCATTTCTCTTGCAAAAAAAATCAACCCGATAGATGCACAGGTTTCAGCATATACAGAATCGTTAGGTAAATCATAATCGATGGTAAATGATTCACCGTGGGCATTAGAACCTATACCCCCGGTTATGTACATTCTCTTATTAACAATATTGTCCCATATTAATTCACAAGCTTTTAACAGCTCTTCATCGGCTATTACTGCAGCAAGGTCTGCCATTGCAGTATACATATAAACTGCTCTTACACTGTGACCTTCTGCCGTTTTCTGCTCTCTGACAGGTGCATAACTCTGATTGTATTTTGTATTATATGGATCCAGAATTTCATGTTTCCATCCGCGATTATTGTTTTCACGGATGAAAAAATCGGGGTTTTTCCCTCTTTCATTAATAAAATGAAGCGCCAATTTCAAAAATTTCTCTTTGCCCGTAACATGATATAACTTCATCAGACCGATTTCTACTTCCTGATGACCCGGTATTCCTTCTCTTTTTTCTGTTACAAAATGATTTTCTATATGGTCAGACATACGCTCCATAACATTAAGAAGATTGGCCTTTCCGGTTGCTTTATAATAGGCAGCCGCAGCCTCCATCATATGACCGGCGCAATATAGCTCATGGCATTCATGCAAGTTCTTCCATCTTTTTTCCGGCTCTTTAATAGTAAAATATGTGTTTAAATAACCATCGGGCTGCTGTGCTTTTTCTATGGTATAAATTATTTGGTCAGCTCTTTTTTCTAATTCTGCATCCTGTTTTACACAAAGCGAGTATGCAACCGCCTCCAGCCATTTGGCCACATCACTATCCTGAAAGACCATCCCGAAGAACTCCCCTTCTTCCAGGCCTGCCGCAATACGAAAATTAGCAAAAGCATGACTTTTTTCAACACCATCGACTTTATCATCTAATATTTTTTCTTGATAAGGAATGACCGTATCAGTTATTAATGCCTGCCTTCTAGACCAAAATGCATCTGATATTTTTACCCTCTTTAAATCTATCTCTTTTTTTACTTTCTTAACCATTCACTCTTCTCCTGTAAAAATAATCTCAAATCATATTCTTTCAAAAACAGGCATGGTCTCCAGTGACAATTCTACTTCAATTGTTTTACCGCCTTCATATATATGACCGTTTTCTGTATCTTTCCATTGGAAACCCTTAGGTAAATAAACATTTCTTTTTCTTGCTCCTGCATAAAGAACAGGTGTTACTAAATAACGATCTCCGTACATATATTGATCTTCCGCTTCCCAACACAATTCATCATTAGGAAACTCATAAAACATAGTTCGCATAATCGGCGTACCCTTCTCATGGGCTTCTTTCATGAGTTTTCTTGTATAGTCACGCAGTTTTTCTCTGATATTCATATATTTTACGCAGATATCATATACCTTTTCACCATAGCTCCATACCTCATTAGCTGCACCTGAACAGCATGTTGCTCCGCCGGTTGTCCCATATTGGGGTTGCCTCGGCTCCCTGTCACCATGAACACGCATAACAGGGCAATAAGCTCCCCACTGAAACCATCTTACAAAAAGTTCTCTGAAACTTTCATCATTGGGATCTCCACCATGAAATCCTCCGATATCTGTAGTCCACCAGGGAATTCCTGCAATACCCATATTAAGACCTGCCGTCAATTGGTTTCGCATACTTTCAAAACTGGAGGCTATATCTCCCGACCAAACAAGGGTTCCATATTTCTGGCTACCTGCCCATGCACATCTAAGAAGGTTTACAATATTCTCCTGGCCTTCTCTTTCCATTCCTTCATAAAAGCCTTTGGCATATTCTCTAGGATAAAGATTACCTATTCGCAGATTACTGCCAAGGTAATACCTGTAATTATCTAAATCATAAACTGTATACTCGGGTTCTGCCTCATCGAGCCAGAAAACCTTTATTCCTTTGTCATAATAGTTTTTCTTGGCTTTCTCCCATACATACTCTCTTGCTCGGGGATTAGTAGTATCATAATGAATGGTTGCTCCTTGAAAATCAAGACCTACCCTAAACCCTCTTTCAGTTCGGATCAAGTATCCTTTTTCAAGCATTTCCTCATAGTTTTCACAAGTTTTATCTACTGTCGGCCAAACTGAAACCATCAGTTCAATACCCATTTCTTTAAGCTCTTTTACCATTGCATCAGGG
>CAYWXN010000297.1:0-2824 GCA_964462075.1 uncultured Ruminiclostridium sp.
AAATAATCGAGATATGAATACCACTTAACTGGTTTAATATATCAATTAGTATCACCTTTTGTCAAGCTTTAACTCACTTATTTTAAAATTATTTTCCATTATTAAGAAGTAAAATAAACTGATCATTTTAATTCATGCAAGCAGGTACGACAAATTTGTCAAAAGATAACCTTTAATACAAATAATCTTGCTTTTTTCGGGGTATTTTCCTTATTATTTTCATAGTTATATTTGCGTCTATGCTTTAATATAAAATTGTCTTAAGACTTTCTTAATTGTTATTATCGAGACGAGAAACATCAAGGTAGAGACAATAATAGGGGCGGTAAATATGCCAAATATAGCGAAAGAAGCTATTCACAGGCAGTCTGACAGCATAGTTTTGGGCGATGGTTTTATCACTAAAGGGATTCATCGATTTCGCCAAAGATTTGATCGGCTTCTTTGCAAGGATCTGTTACATAAGGTATATAGCCATCATAAAAATATTACATCGGACAAATTCAGTGATAATGGCAATAAAGAAATAAATGCAACCGGGGGGCAACTAGGGCAGCAACGTAGTTTACAACTTAGTCATCAACAGGGTAAACAGCATAGCCAACAACTTTGTTTACAGCATGAACCGCAGCATAGGCAACACCAGGACCAACAATTTGAGCGACATCAGGAACTACAGCATAGTCAGCATCATAGTTTACAACGCAGTCAGCTACAGGGTTTACAGCTTGAATCACAACACAGGCCGCATCTAGATCGGCATTTTGAGCCACAGCATGCTAAGCATCAAGAACGACAGCTGGGTTGTAATTTTATTTACGAAATAATTTATCTACCTTTAGCATAGACATAAAATAGATTCGGGGGCTGGCTTATAGGCGGCTCCCGAATCTTTATCTTTATTTAAGACGTTATTCTTCAATATCTAACGGAATATTATTCTCACCGGCAAATTGCTTTATTTTTTCCAATACAGGGTCATCTTCATTATCGGCTGATATTGAGCTCAGCTTTTTTTCTTCGATAACCTTCACATTGGCTTCCAGCCCTAAAATATGATTGATTGCATCCTTAATAATTACAATGCTGTCATTCCTGCTTAAAACAGTTTTCTTTAAAGCATCATCTCCCTGAACCACCACATTAGCTGTCCCGTCTTTGGAAACAAAGCACCATGTGTCCAAAAGATATGCATAAACTTTCATTTTATTCTCGGAACGAATATATTCTATAACTTCAGACCATTCCCGCAGTTTGTTCAATTCTCCCTTATTTGAGTTATCATCCTTGATTTGTTCCGGATTTTTTTCTTCATTTAGTCTGGGCTTTTCAGGAGCAGGATTGGCAGGCTCAGATTTTTTCGCGGTATTGTCAGGTCGAATATCTACACCCTGTTGAAATTGTGATATTCTTTCTTCAATTTGGCGAAGTCTGAGTTCAAAACCGGCTAAAACATCATCTGAGGCATTTTTATATACGGGAACATCAGAACAAAGCTTAACCGCAGTAACTTCCATAATGATTCGCGGATTTTCAGCCCATTTTAATTGTCCTTCTGTTTCTGACAATTCCTTAATTACATCCAAGGTCCGCTCAAAATCAATCTTGCTTGCTGCCTCTTTTATGGGTTGTAGCTCTTCATCGCTTAAATCTACCAGATTCAGTGCCGTTCCTCCGGTTTTTATCAGCATCAGGTTTCTGAACCATATAATAAGCTGATTACAAAAAGGTTTAAGGTCACGTCCTTCTTCCATGGCATCTTTAATTGCATTAAGGGCAACAAGAGCATTCTTTTCTACAATGGCTCCTGCAAAAATGTTTACAGCTTCAGTTGCAGATAAACCTGATATGTCTATAACATCCTTATGAGTTATTTTGTTATTTCCTATAGTAATACACTGATCTAAAAGACTAATGGCATCTCTCATTCCACCCTCGGAAATTCTCGCTATAAGCCTGATGGCATCATCCTCAATAGAGACATTACAATCTCTGACGATATCCTTCAGCCTTTCTTCGATACCTTTAGAAGTGATTCTTTTAAAATCAAACCTCTGACATCTGGATAGAATAGTGGCAGGAAGCTTATGAGGCTCAGTGGTTGCCAAAATAAACACTACGTTTACGGGAGGCTCCTCCAGTGTCTTTAACAGAGCATTAAACGCACCGGTAGATAGCATATGAACCTCATCAATAATATACACTTTATATCTCGTGACAGCCGGTACATACATTACGGCCTCTTTGATTTCTCTGACATCGTCCACACCATTATTTGAAGCGGCATCTATTTCTATAACATCAATAATGGAACCGTCCAATATTCCCTTACAGGTCAAGCACTCATTACACGGACTTCCCTCTGAGGGATTGAGGCAATTAACAGCCCTGGCAAATATTTTAGCAAGGGTAGTCTTGCCGGTTCCTCTTGTCCCGCAAAACAAATATGCATGGCTTACAGTATTATTTTTAATACTGTTTTTTAATGTAGTTACAATATGACGCTGTTCTACAACATCTTCAAAGGTCAAGGGCCTCCACTTTCGGTATAATGCTATATGCGCCATAAAATCATTCCCTCATTGTATAAGCTAATTCGTTTACAAAAAACAGCAAAAATATTTTACCGTATTAACAGTTTATCAGTTAAAGAAATCCTTCGCAAGGGATTAACGGGGTATGTCTGCCGTTATAGAATGACACATAATAAGAAAGTTACCTCTCTATCGCAGCGGCAACTTTCTTGATATTCGCGGGACTCATATAAAAAATAATGCGACATTGTCTTGGCTATAAATGCACACTATGGAACCTTTAGTCGATG
>CAYWXN010000298.1:0-2819 GCA_964462075.1 uncultured Ruminiclostridium sp.
TTATTGAGATTGATCCTAATGATGCTGCATCATACTATAGAAGAGGGCATGCAAAAATTGAACTGAGGCTAAAGTATGATGGTTGCCAGGATTTGAGTAAAGCAGAAGAACTTGGTCTGATAGAAGCTAAGGAAGCAAAAATGAAGTTTTGTCGATAATTTTAAGGCAATTATGCTAGGCATACCTCTGGTACTTCTGAGACCTTTTCTTGCACTCCTGCAATAGATTTTACCACCCCCTGCGATAGATTTCTTTCATTCAATAAAACGGTTGTAAGTTTATCATAATATTTAAGAGCCAAATTGTTCTGACGAAAACATCTACTACGATCTCTTCCAAAATCATCATTTTTTGCGATATGTTCCCTTTCACCAAACCTGTCATTTCTGATATAGATCACATCAACTTCGTAATGGGAAATTTCATCTGTACTTGTTCTGCCTGTCCCGTACAATGCCACAAAATCATTCCGCTTCAATAAGGTATAACGTAAGCCGTTCAGACGAAATTTTTCTTTCAATTCTTTCATTGATTTCAGTTACTTCAAATCATCTTCTTTTACCCAAGCATATTATCTTAGTTACTCACAATTATTACAAATAATCATTGATTAATGATAATAATTGGCTGTAGGATTGTAAACTATTAGTTGCCCCAAGACGTCCACTTTCAGACGTACCTGATACATATTTACTCTCAGGGTTTAGCAACACCAGTGGCAAAAAAACCTTTTAGGTATGCTTGTCGTCGGTTGAGAATTAAGCACTCAGAGCCAACACTTTTATTTATGCTTCCTGGCATAGCCCTACTACCTCCGAAGAGGCTTTATCTCTGTTTTTAGCGAATGCTTCACCTACATTCTTCAGAACTGTGTCAAAACTGATTCCAGGGCTTTTTGATTTGGTAAATTTGGAGAATATGTCACACTTGTTATTGCGAAACAAAGATAAACACTATATTTCTAATATCCAAACTTTTACGCAAGTTTTTGCAACTAGAAAATGATAGATCTACTATCAGTTTTTGATAGGTGAACTACAAGAATTTTTGAAATGATCATTTGATAGGATTTTAAGCAGATTTCAGATAAATATATTACTTGTTTGGCTTAACAAAATATAGACACTCCTTCTATAAAAAAGCTGATAAGGAAGTTTTAAACTTGTTTAATATTTATTTTGACCTGTTAATAGATTTCCGGTACATATTCTTTCCTTTCTATCATATATTGATTAATTTTCGAATGATTTGTAATAACTGAAAGTCAGGCAATAGAAAATTGGAAAGTTAAGAAAATGGATGGAGGGTTAGTGCATTTGTGGCAGATTAGTCCATGTATTTCTTGGTTTTATTCATGGTCTGAATAATCACGGCTATGTAATGAAAACCTTCCCTGAAGGGAATTTTGTGGTTATAGCCTCAATTCTTCTAGCAATACCTACCATTTTTATTGCAGGGCAGTAATGGGCAACTTTTTTCAATCTTGGTAGACTAAAGAACATCATAATAAAAGGCTTTATAGGAATCTATTTTAAAATATTAATAACTTGTTGTTCAATAAATCTCTTCAACCAATGACTCCAACACAATTACAAACCGTTAGAAATGCATTTGACTCAATCTTAAGAGCTGACTATATTACCCTTGACCAGATCAATGAGCTTGAGGACTTAGAGGGTTACTTTATAGACTATTTTGGAATTCTTCAAAGCATACTACAAAAACAAGATAATTTTATTTCTGGAAGAAGAGGTACTGGAAAAACAACTAATCTTTTGCGAGCATATTTTGAGTGCCTAAAAACAATTTCACCAAAACTTGAAAGCAAAGTCTCTCTTTTTGATAAAGAGAAGGTACTGCCAATCTATATAGACTTAAGTACATGTAATGACTTATTTGACGCTGAAGATGACCTGCAATTAATAGAAATACACTTTATTAGACAAATTATTGAATCAATAAAAAGACAATTAGAACTTATGTTTGATGATAAATTTCTAATTGTCTTCAAGAAAGAAAATCCAGCCCTTGAGGATTTAGAGTTTATTGAAAAAGTTTTGGTGGAGGGAATAGCTTTAAGAAATCAAACATCCACAACTATTACTAAAAGCTCAAAAGACATCAAACATTCTGAAATTAGTACAACTCTCTCACAGAATACTCTAAGAATTGGTGCAGAAATTGGTGCAGATAGTGAAACTGAAACAGGTTTGAAATACAATCAATTAAGAGGAATAAATGTTCAAGATTTTTTGAATAAGATAAATGACATTAAAAGGAAAGCCAAACTAAACAACATATATATTTTTATCGATGAATATTCAGATTTATCTCACGCAGCACAGCTCAAGTTTGCAGGATTGCTAAAAACATTTTTGGGATCAAGGATGGGGATGTTTTTTAAAATCGGAGTAATTACAGACCGGTTTGATTTTGGCAGTAAGATAATTGTTGGCAGAGATATATTCCCCATCCCACTTGATTTTAACGAATACGTTGAAAGATTTGGTGGGGCAATTGCTGCCATGAAAAAAATGCAGGAATTCGTCGAATTACTGATAGTAAGTCGAATCAACATTTTTTGTGATGAATTAACATTGCAGGACATCTTTAAAACTAATAAAGATCAAATATTTTCGAGAATAACTAAAGAAGCAATCGGAGTACCACGTACAATTGGGATGATTTTACAACATTCATTTATCCAAGCACAGACAAATTCAACTGATCAAAAGATAGGACTTTCCGAATTAAATTATGGGATAACCTCGGCAAGAAAAACATATCAAAGGCAATTTCAGGGTAGCATTAAACGAAAA
>CAYWXN010000299.1:0-2803 GCA_964462075.1 uncultured Ruminiclostridium sp.
GCCTTTACTTTTCATAAAAACTTGTTTATCATGTGACATACAGGCGGTGTTAATTCTATGAACAAATTTGACCGATTTTTAAAGCACAGGCAAAGTTTATTGATACAATACAAAATGGGTGACTTAACAAAAAACGAATTTATTGAAGAAAACTATAGGTATATGGAAGGTCTTGACATCAAGCCTTTTTCCAGAATAGACAATGTAAAAAAAGCAGTCTACAACTACCATTATTATAATGTCAGTGCTAAGTATTGGCAATGGATTGCCCGTGATCCCAAAAATTCAGAAAAAGAGCGTCAGGCATATTTAACTGAGTCTTTGAATCTTTATTACCAAAAGGATAATGCAACCCTGTCCTTATTACAACTTATTGATTTTAAAGCAGAAGCATACTATGTAAGGGTTAAGTCTCAAAAGCTTAAGGATAAGCTTATTGAGATTGTAATTAAGGACCCCGATATTCTGCTTGATATCAATGCCTTCTATTCTGTCAGCGGTTTAAATGACAATGATTATCTGATTCTTCATACAAAGAGCGCTTCTGTTGCAAACGCTCTTAGGGCTAATAACATTTTAGAAGATGATAAAAGAAAATCATTAACCGATAATTATATAAATCAGAAATATTAGTATAGGTGTGTCAAAGCAAGGGATATTCCACTAATAAAAATCCATATTCTAAAACACTTCTTCCTTGTCCATAGAGAATAAATTGCCATAATGCTTCCGCAGAACAATACAAAAATAAGCCAAGTGCTCTGAATTCTCAAAGGCGTAAAACCAAAACAGGAGATATACAGCATTAGCTTGGAAAAAGCCGTTACAGAAAACAGGATACTTTCCGCAAGTAGTATGGAGCACATCATCATAGCAATACTGTTGTAACGAATATCCTCATCGCTGCTTTTTATTACAATCCAAAGTAGAAGGAAATTAATCCCCATTATTTGACACAGTTCAAAAAATCCTTGTCTGGCATATTGAGCGACGGTAAATCCCTCGGGTAAAGTCCGTGTAAATGCTCCGAATATATATGACCCTTGTATGAAAAAAAATACTAAGTAAAGAAGGCTGAATGCAGACAGTATAAAGGTCCATACTTTTATAGGCACTTTTTTTAAATCTTCGACTTTTTGTAGGATGCTATCTTTTCTCTTCTGAAGCTTGGAAGTGTCTTCCCTGTTCGTTCCGATTATAACCCCATAAAGATACGCACCTACAGGAAGGCTTACAATAAAACGAATAGAAGCTTCACTGAATATATCGAACCTAAAACACCTCAGTAAATCACCTACTATCCTGTTAAAGGTTTCGTCTGCAGATGCAAGTAAATTACCAGCCACATAAAATAGTATAAGCCCAATAATAACTGCAGTCCATGCACTTGTTCTTGACTCTTTATTGCCTTTTTTCTTCACTTTGGAAGTAATAGTTGACCATAATGCTTTGATTCTTAGTAAAAAATATTTAAAAGGAAATGTAAAGCACCCATTTAGCATATCCAGCGGTGCAAAAGGTCCGCTTTCTCCCTCCATAAGTCTTCCCGACCGTGAAAGCAGCCAATATACGGCATAACAATGAATAAAGAATAATGCAAGGCCATCTCCCCAGACTTGATTTTTTCCAAGAAGCATGGACGCTAATATTATCGAAATGCATCCTAGCCAAATATAGCTTTCTTTTGTAGCTTTTTGCTTGTGGTAAAAAAGCTCTGCAGAAGCACAAAACAGGATTGTAAAAGCTGCAATAACAGCATACCAGATTATATTTTTATAAGTTCCGTTGTTATAATTTGGCAAGATAATATACGTATAAAGAAACGCAATGGGAAAGCTGAATAACACTGCAAATTTTTCAGATTTTGAAGGCTCAAAGGATTTTTCATATAGTTGAGGTACATCAATATCCTGAATGCTTTTATTTTCGTTATTAGAAATAGAATCCATGTTTGCGGTCCTCCTTATCCAACGACGCTTTTAAAGAATCATCCGGTTTCATTGTCTTCTCTGAATTCCAAAAGGTCTCCGGGCTGGCATTTCAGCTCACGACACAGAGCCATTAATGTAGTAAAACGTATTGCTTTAGCTTTATTATTCTTTAAAATTGAGAGGTTAGCAGGTGTTATTCCGATACAAACTGCAAGCTCACCGGCTGAAATTTTCCTTTTAGCCATCATCACATCAATATTAACTATAATTTCCATTCGACCCCTCCTCAAACTGTTAAGTCTAGCTCGTCCTTCATTGATATGGCCTGCTCGAAAACATTTTTAATAATTCGAACAATCAGTGCCATGAATCCAGCGGCAACAGAAATAAGAATAAAAGGGGTATAATAAATTGTGCTTAAGAAACAGATAAAACAAACACCGGCACAACACCAGGCCGCTATGCGCAAGTATTTTACACTGGTCATTTCAAAAACCATACCTTGCTGTATGTTAGTTAGAAGCTTCCAAAGGTTCACAAGCAAAATCCACGCAAAAATACTGCATGAGTAAATTGTAATCATTAATAATATACCGTCTTTCAACCCGCTAAGAGTATGGGATACCCACATAAACCATGAAACCAGCCAGTAGGAACCGATATCGGCAACCGCCAATAAAGCCCCAAAAATTAAAATACAAACACGTGAAAGCAGAATACTTTTATCCTTATCCCAATTCATAGCCGGAGCCTCCTACAATTTTATGGATAAAATATATCATGTTATGTATTGAATGTCAACTTATTTTTATTGTTATTCGATAAATGTTTTCTGATATACAATGTAAGTACGTACGTTAAAAATTAATTGA
>CAYWXN010000300.1:0-2801 GCA_964462075.1 uncultured Ruminiclostridium sp.
AAGGCGACCGTGAAAAATGTATTAAAGCGGGAATGGATAACTATATAAGTAAACCGATAGATTTCGACAATATGTTCAAAATAATTGCCGAACATTGCAACTAAAAGTCTTTGTGCAAATGCAATAATCCCCGAATCGCTTTATTTAAGCAATTCAGGGATTGTTTTTATGTCTAAAATGAGCTTCATTGATACAATTTAATTTTTCCTTTTTGGTTGCACCCGAAGGGGGGTGCATTTCCCATCAGAGTCATACTCTCTTACAAATTCAATCAAGTACTGAGCAAGTTCTGCCGTTTCTTGAACTTACAGGCCCTACCTTTCCAGAAAAAGTGTACCTATAACTGCACTTTTTCTTTTAGAGCAAAATTCTTATCCATTGTCCAAGGAAATGCAGTTCCGTTTTTCAACCTGAAAACAGCAATTGCCTCATAGAAATTTTCAAATACACCATTTTCCTTCCATGCCTTTAAAAATGCTCGTGATGGATGCTCAACAATTTCATCTTTGAGGTTGTTATCATCAATCAATTCTAATTCCCCGCTAATCCTGATTTGTGTGCCACTACAGCTAAAACAAAGCTCTGCTTTATTATTTTTGCAAATCTGTTTGTACACTTCTTTTGCTGTCGCTGTGTGAAATATTATTCCCGCCTCATCTGCACGATATAAAAACATTGCTCTAACTCTCGGTTGATTATCTTCCACAGTGGCAAGATAAAAAACCGGATTTTGGGTTATAGCTTCAAATATTTCATTTTTAGTCATTAATATCTCCTCCAATCATTACAAGAGTTTATTAGATGCAATTTTATAATAATCAAAAGGTTTATTCTATGACCAAATACGTATAAAATGTGGCATAGTGCGCAAAATATTCAGATTGGAGTTATATTATTAAGCTCGTTCCTTTCTATCTCCCTATACTCTTTTGCTGTAACTCCAACCCATTTTTTAAATGCTCTTCTAAATACGCTTGGTTCTGAAAAGCCAAGGAGATAGGTTATGTCTTCAATTGAATAATTCTCAAGCAAGTACTTTTTGGCAAGCTGCTCACGTGTTTTCCGTAATAATATATTAAACTCCGTTCCCTCATTACGCAAATTGGCTTGAAGCGTTCTGCTGCTTACAGATAACTCTTGTGCAATTCTTTTAACAGTCAAATTTTCTGAATCCATATATGACAAAATCAGTTTTTTAGTCCTGTATGTAAAGTTATTCATGGATTCTATATCATCTAAAAATTCCTTAGCATAGCTTTCAAAATACCTTAAGAGATTCTCATTTGGAAGAAGAACTGGCGTATTGGCTGCCCAAATATCCATGACCATATAGTTTTCGCTCTGACTAAATCGAACCTCTCCGCCAAATACCTTAATATATTCATCTATTAATTCTGGCTTAAAAGATGCTAAAGAGACTTCGGCTGGATAGATGTTTTTGCCGCTTAAGTTTCGGGCTAAAGATATAAGGCTTGAAAAATACCCCTCATAGCAATGTTGTGAAATTTTTGGAGCATCTAAAGGCTCAGTCAGTTTAATAATTATAGAGTCTTGCCCAATAGATATTTCACCTTTGATCAAGTTTCCAATAACACTTGAATATCGGGAGAATTTATGAAAAGCTTCCAAAATAGTTCTGCAATTCATCATCATATATCCGAGAATCGACCAATTTCCCGCCTCTGTAAATTGTCCCATATGCAGTCCAAAACAAGGGTCATTAGTTATTTGCGAAGCTGTTTCTTCAATCATTACATACTTTCCAACAGAAATACGTTCATCAGGATTATCTAATATACTTGATTCTAACTCCAAGGTTTTCATAAACTCCTCTATATTTACGTTTCTGCTTGCTAGATACCTAAGTATTTGTGGTAAAAGACTAACAGAAACAGTATATTTATGCTCTCTTAAAGGCTTTCTCGTCATGTTATTATTTCACCTCAGCTTTTCCTTCATCGGCTTTGTATAGCTGCTTGAAAGAACGTATAAAATTGGATAAGACCATCCAAAATCTATTATAATTCAACATGCAAACATTAACAATTATAAGACTCTCTAAACTTTTTAACGAAACCTAAACATTTTAATTATTCCTCCAATTGACCTCATAGGGGGTGCAAAATAAACAGAGTATAGTATTCTGGTATATTCTCTTCCTCTCCCCTATCACCTATGAACAAGGGCTTCCAAAGTCATCACCAGACCTCGGAGCCCCTTGTTTCAAGCCTTTCTACCACAAAAACAAATAAACCACCTCAAATTGAGATGGTTATCATTGTATCAACCACAGTTGATTAATTTGGAGGCGCCACCCGGATTTGGACCGGGGAATAGAGGTTTTGCAGACCTATTTTTCGAATCTCCAAAACGCTTTATTAATGACTATTTCAGTGTTTCGTATTACGCCACGTATTACAATTCTATTACAATTATTATTTCTTGTCTTTGCAGTGTTTTTCCATCCATTCAGGTAGTTTGTCCACCATTATTCTGTACTTCCCTCTAACCTTGAATGAAGGAAAATCTCTTCGTTTAATTAAAATATAAGCAGTCTTTTCAGAAATGTCAAAGTATTTGCATAACCCCTTTATATCTAGAAGCTTTGTCAGCCCTTCATGTTCTTTAGGCCGAACTTCATCAATCATAGAATTAGTCATCGAAATCTCCCCCCTTCTTATGTAAGTGCTCATAATAGCACACCATGCGCCACAACCCGCACAATCATTTTTTTATTAGATTAGCTAGGTTATGGCGGCAAGTCTGCCATTACAGCAGTGATATTAATAAATAACATTCCT
>CAYWXN010000301.1:0-2797 GCA_964462075.1 uncultured Ruminiclostridium sp.
AATTTTAAAGGCCCGGTAGATTTGTTCTAAAAGAATTATCCTTGCAAGCTGATGTGGAAATGTCAGCTTTGACATGCAGAAATTAAAATTTGCATCCCTTAATAGTGATTGATCAAGTCCGGTAGAACTGCCTATAATAAAAGCTAAATCGCTCTTTCCGTCAAGCATAAAATTGTGTATTTGTTCTGAAAAACCGACTGAATCCAATTCTTTTCCGTCAAGGTCCAAAGCTATTACAGCACTGGTTTTCCCGATTGCTTTTTTAATTCGTTCAGCTTCCTTCTGCCTAGTCTTTTCCTCCTGTGCAGGGCTTGCTGTTTCCGGGGCTTTTTCTTCATCAACCTCAATGACTTTTGTATCACAAAAACGAGAAAGACGCTTTAAGTATTCCTTTTGAGCGTCTTTTAAATATGTCTCTTTCATTTTTCCTACACAGATAATCCTTATAGTCATTTCATGCCTCTATTCAATCATATATACATAATATTGCTTGCCCTGTCCCTTAAGGCAACCTCCAGATATATATCCTCTTGAGGATTTATCTGCATGTCCATCAGAGCATTACATACTGTTTGGTATGCAAGCTCCGGGAAATTATTTTCCTGACTCAAATGCCCCAATAAAAACCTTTTGGTTCCGCTCTTAGCCAGATGAGCCACAACTTTTCCCGCCATATCATTGCAGAGGTGACCCTTATCGCCCAGAATTCTTTGTTTTAAGGGCCATGGGTATTTGCCGGTTCTCAGCATTTCTACATCATGATTTGACTCCAACAGAATCATTTCACTTTTTTCCATGTTAGTTAAAAGCTCATTATCCATATGCCCAATGTCGGTAGCTATTGTTAATTTCTTATCGTCAATAAAAATATTATACCCGACGGGACAGACCGCATCATGAGGTATTGGGAAAGGCTTCACCGTTATATTTCCCAGGGTAATAAATCCTCCCAGATCAATATAGCGGACAAAATCTGTCTTAATTTTACCCAGAGTAGGGCGCATAGCTTTCCATGTATTAGGATTTGCATATATGGGAATATTATGGCGTCTGGACAAAATTCCCGCTCCGCTGATATGGTCGCTGTGCTCATGGGTTATAAATATACCCTCAATATTTTCAAATGATTCACCGATACCCGCTAAAGCCGCTTCAATACGTCTTCCGCTAACACCTGCATCAATAAGAATGGCGGTGTCGTTATTAGAAACAAATATACAATTCCCGCTTGAACCGCTAAATAGGCTGCATACTTTAATCATTTCGCTCTCCGATTAACCCTGGTTGTCACTTATTCTTCTAATATCCGCTCCAAGTTTGCCAAACTTTTCGACTATATTTTCATAGCCGCGGTCAAGGTAATGAACATTGCTGAGCTCGGTTTCACCTTCTGCTATAAGTGCTGCGATAACACAAGCAGCTCCGGCTCTTAAATCAAGCGCTTTAATAGGTGCACCCGAGAGTTTGGACCCTCCCTCAATAACCGCCATTCTGCCCTCTACACGGATATTGGCACCCATTCTTTTTAATTCTTCAATATATTGAAAACGATTCTCAAATATACCCTCGGTAATGGTACTGATGCCATCTGCCCGCAAAAGCAAAATAGCGGCGGGAGGCTGTAAATCAGTAGGAAATCCGGGGTATGGAAGTGTCTTTATATTGACCTTTGAAAGCCGGTCCTTAACATATATTCGTATACTGTCATCAAATTCTTCAACCCTGACATTCATCTCAATAAGCTTTGCCGTCAAGGATTCCATATGTTTTGGAATAACATTCTTAACAAGGACATCCCCTTTTGTAGCGGCAGCGGCAATCATAAAGGTGCCTGCTTCAATCTGGTCGGGTATTATACTATGAATCACATTTCCTTTAAGAGATTTAACTCCGCGTATGCGAATGATATCGGTTCCCGCCCCTTTTATATCAGCGCCCATAGCATTTAAGAAGTTGGCGATATCAACTATATGAGGCTCTTTTGCCGCATTTTCTATTGTGGTAAGACCCTCTGCCTTAACTGCCGCCAGCATAATATTTATAGTGGCACCCACACTTACTACATCAAGATAAATAGATGAACCGATAAGCTTGTTGGCAGTAAGCTTAATATATCCGTGTTCAATTTCAACTTTTGCCCCCAGAGATTCAAAACCCTTGATGTGCTGATCGATAGGACGAACCCCGAGATTACACCCTCCGGGGAATGTGACGACCGCCCTTTTAAAACGACCGAGCAATGCTCCCATAAGATAGTACGAACCTCTCAGCCTATGCATATCCGAGGTCGTCGCCATGTAGGAATTAACTTTTCTGGTATCTATCTTAATAGTGTTTCTGTCAATATTCTCAAACCGGGCTCCAAGTGATTCCATAATTCCTTTGAGGATGGAAATGTCTAAAATGTCCGGCACATTTTCTATAGTACATACATCGCTAAGTAGCAAAGCAGCCGGCAAGACCCCTAATGCGGCATTTTTTGCACCGCTTATTGTGACCTCGCCCTTTAATCGTTTTTGGCCGCGGATAACTAGTTTATCCACTCGTACACCAACCTTCCGGTCTTTTTCATTTGATTACTCAAATAATTATTATAACATATGCCCACAACAAAAAAAATACATTACTTTTCTTTTGTTACTTGGCATGTGTAAGATTCTTATACAGTAAACATTTCCTGCATATGTTTTAATGATCTCGGGCTCCCGTTCGAAATCTCCGGTTTCGGTAACGGGTGAGGTCATTATAGCATATCAGACCATGTTAGCAAACTATATCTTCATTGCAATTTTACAAT
>CAYWXN010000302.1:0-2780 GCA_964462075.1 uncultured Ruminiclostridium sp.
GATTCGGGTATGTTTTTAACATCAACCTCGGGTAAATCAAAATACCCATCGTGCTGTTCAATAAGTCCTGTTTCCTTATTCATAGGAATGCGCATCAATGCAGCCTTTTTTCTCCAGTCTTCGATCTCATCATCCCTTAACTGAACCTTGGCCGACACCTTTTGTAATAGACCCGGAGCTTCCACGAGCATTTTTTCAATAACATCAAGAGCAAACTCAAAGGTCTTCTTTGCCATGACATTGGTGTATGCGTTGTTATTAATGTTCATATGGTATTCATCCGGTCCCATTACACCGTAAAGACCAAACTCGCCGGTTAGTGGGCTGAACTCACCACGCTTGGCATAATAGCGGCAAATCTGCATGAGTAATTCAATCCCTTGCTGATAAAGAAAATCCTTATCTTTGCATAATTTGTTATAAAGCCACACCGCATAGGAAATAGCTGCACTGACATGAATTTCAAAGTCACCGTGTTGCCACGTTGCACAGCTCTCGGTACCATCAAGAGTACACATAGGGTAACGCGCTCCCTCACAATCAAGCTGTTGGGCGCGCTCACAGGCCTGTGGAAGGTATTTGTGCCTGTATAGCAGTAAATTTTTTGCTGCCTTTGGATTGTTAAAGATATAAAAAGGCATGCAATATGATTCGGTGTCCCAGAAAACCTGCCCATGGTAAACTTCAGCTGTGAGCCCTTTACAGGGGATATTTAGGTTGGCGTCAAATCCGTGATAGGTCGAATACAGTGAAAAAACTGATAACCTTACCCCTTGCTGATTTTCATCATCCCCGTCAATAGCGATATCTATATCATCCCAAGCCTTGTCCCAGTATTCTTCCTGAGTTTTAAACGCATCATCAAAGGATATACTTTGATATTTCAATGCCAGATTACTTCCTTTTGACCAGACTAAATCTCTATCCTCTGATTTTTCCCAATAATTTACCACCGATTTTTCAACGAAAGAACTCTCCCCTTGTTTGAGTTCCAAAGAAAAATCAAGGGCAACAAGCTTTTCCTGTTGAATTAAGGAAGCATCAAATTCTTTATTCGAATTAAGTCTAAAGTCTGAGAATAGAAGATGACCGCTTTTTATGGTTTCACCCATAGCTGATATACCGCAGCCGTTTCTTTCTGCTTTGGAAAGTGTCCAGAAGTTTTTGCCTCTTGCCTTAAATTCGCTGTCCGAGGTCTCCACCTGATTCCAGCCTTCGGCGATTTCGTGTAGGATAGAAAAATCCAGACCCGACTGTACATGTATGTTCCCGCTGAAATTTAAAGGCTCAAAAAAGATCTTTTGGAATCCCATATTTGGCTTATCCATGCTAAGGAAACGCAGGAAGGCTACCTTTACCTTTTTACCTGATTTGGTTTCCCATATAAATTCCCTGGATAAGGTTCCGTTTTTTAAATTAAGGACTCTTTTAAAGTCGGTAAATTTACACCTTGCGAGATCCAACTGCTCGTCATCCAGAAGAATACGCGTATAAAGCCAATCCACTGAATTAACACCAAAGCATACCCGGGTAATGATTCCCTTGAAAAGCTGCCAATGCTGAGCTTCCATTTCTTCATACAAATTGTTGAAATAGCTTCCCAGAAGTCGGTTTCCGCTGTAGCCCTCTTCAAAGTAACCCCTTACCCCCATAAATTCGTTGGCTAGGCAGAAAATTGATTCTGTAAACCTGCTTCGTTTTTTATCAAAGCCCTCTTCAATAATC
Organism: uncultured Ruminiclostridium sp.; assembly: GCA_964462075.1. GTDB lineage: Bacteria > Bacillota > Clostridia > DSM-8532 > DSM-8532 > DTU059. Next base: position 1,726 of record CAYWXN010000302.1, read on the forward strand.
TTCCATGGATCGACCTTTAAATATCTGTCTGCAATTTTCGAGGCCATAATTTTTCCCCTCCTATGTTCAATACATTTTATTGTGAATACAACAAGGTTCTTGGGACCCATCAGCATTCTATGGTTGTGTTGGTTGGGTGTGGAATTCTTATTTAGTTATAAATGATTCTCCCTGATTCTTGTATACACATCGGTTAAGGTGCCACTAAACGGCCCTGCCTTTTCCATTTTTATTGAAACCAATGCCGCCGCGAACTTAAGAGACTCTTCTACACCGTGATCCATCCTGTGGGATAGGTATGCGGCAAAGGTAGTGTCACCCCGGCCTGTGCGGCCGACAACGCTTCGGTTGGAGAATTTCTCGTAATAGGTTTTGCCGTCAACCCTTGCTAAAACACCTTCTGCCTGTGTTATGACTGTTTCCCGACAACCCCATTCTTCAAAGATAATGGCTGCTTTCTCCAAATCATCGGTTCCGGTAAGAACCTCAGCTTCCACAATATCCAGCTTGATTTTACTCATCAACTTCGCTACTTCAGTTTTTACAGCATCATCTTTAAAAGAGACCTCGTGTGTGATAGGGTCAACCTGCCTAACAAAGCTTTGCATATCGATCGAAAGATTATATCCTTTTGCTTTCAAGCCCCTGATAAGATCCATGTCAAATTCGGTATTAGATATTCCCGCCAGATGCATGAATTTTGTATCCAATTCCGGAACCTCGTCAATGTTAATGATACCGGCACTTTTCTTGAGAATAAGCTTTCTTTCATCTACATTCTCAGACGGATGTATGACTACCGAATAAGTTGTCTCCTCCGAAGGAATTGTATAAATGTCAATTCCCAGTTCCTCCATTGGTTTTAGAATCTCTTTATCCTTTTCTGACATCTTTGTTACTACGGCAACTTTTTTCCCGATTCTGGCTGCCACCATAGCACCGCACAATACAGCGCTTCCCGGTGCAATTTTTGTTTCTCCGCCGAATGGAGTTATTTCATCAAAGCACATGTGTCCTATAAATGTAATATCATATGCACTCATTTTGCTACCTCC
>CAYWXN010000303.1:0-2762 GCA_964462075.1 uncultured Ruminiclostridium sp.
AAGTCTCCTTCTTGTATCGGTGTGCCGCCTCGGTCTATGCGCCCTATCTCGGTTGCACAGCCCTGCTCCTCCCCCAATACTCCGGAAGGCCCTATCTTCAGCACAACCCCGGTTCCGTCAGGCTTTACAAAGGTGTCTCCCTCTATAGCCATAGGCCTGTTTGGATCATCATATCTTAAAACCATGGGTTCTCTTGTGGCTTCTGTTGACGGAATTACCACTTTCGCCCTTTCACTTTTATCCAGATATCTTATTATAAAGGCTGATGCCTGAGCTCTGTTAGCCTTATCATCAGCGGCAAAACGCCCGTCGGTATAGCCCGAGATAATTCCCGATCCATATGCTATCAGTACATAGGGTTGGTATGCCGCATTCATTTTGCTATAATCCTTTATAACCGTTGAAAGAGGCTTACACTTTTCAAGACTCAAAGGATTTATTTCAAAACGGTTATATGCCCGGACAATCAGCTTTGCCATCTCACCTCTTGTAATAGGTTCTGAAAGATTAGCAAGGGTGTATTCTCCCTGAGCCAGTATTCCGGCTTCTTCGGCTTTTTTAACATCTTTAGCCGCCCAGTGAATAAAGTCCGGAGTTATATCATCAAGCACCTCCAACCCGTACATAGCCCGGATAAACATTTTTACGAACATGGCCTTGGTGACTGTTCCGGTGGGATCCATTTTATTATCAAGAGAGCCGTCTAATGCGCTCAGCCCGACCAGCTTTACCATTACACTTATATAATAGGCACCTTTTGTAATATCGGAGTATTTCTTGAGAACAGCCGTTTCCAGTTTGTTATACATATTTGAATCAATATCTTGTATTGAATTTATTGCGCTTCGTAAGCTAACTATTTCATTGGGGGAATCACCGGTTGAAGCAAAAGATGAGGATAACAAGGGAACAAAAAGAATTACAAGGATTAAAAACAGAGAGATACTCTTTTTCATAAGGCCGATTCTCCTGACAAATTTTATTTACTGTGGAAGTATTATCTTAATGATAACAGTTATACTATTATGTGTCAATAAATGGAATATGACAGGGGACGGTTCTATGTCTTATTGAAAACATGTCTCGCAAGACACAGAACCGTCCCCTGTCTTCCCTCTGTAACATGTATTTTTCGAAGATGCTTCCTTTACGAAACAAAGGGTTTACGCACTTTCTATTGCCCATTTTGTGTTTTTTGTATATAATATACTTTATCGAAATCAGGGAGGCGGACCATGGAGAAATTGACAATTTCGGTGCCGGCGAAAATTAATATTTCTATTAATGTAAAAAACAAGCTGGCAAGCGGTTATCATTCTGTAGAGATGATAATGCAAACCATTGACCTTTTTGATGTAATTACTGTTGAAAAAACACAAAGCGGCATTTCTATCCAATGTGATGACCCAAAACTGCCATGTGACCAAGGAAATATCGCTTTTAAAGCAGCAGAGCTGTTTTTTGCAAAATGTCCCGATAAGGGAGGCGCAAAGATAACTTTAAAAAAGAATATCCCAATAGCGGCCGGATTAGGCGGAGGAAGCTCTGATGCGGCAGGGGTCTTGAAAGCTCTCAATGGGCTCCATAACAATTGCTTTACCGATATTCAGCTTATGATGCTTTCAAGGCAATTAGGCTCAGATGTCACCTTTTTCTTATCAGGAGGCACTCAGCTAGCCAAGGGAAAAGGGGATGAGCTTACAAAGCTTCCTGATCTTGAGGGTGTACATATATTGCTTGTAAATCCCGGATTCCCGGTTTCGACCAAATGGGTTTATGATAATTTAGATTTAAACAGGCTGGGTGAGCGCCCGAATATCTCTAATCTTATTAATGCAATTGAATCAATGGATATAAATTATATCGCTATGAATATGAGAAATGTATTGGAGAGTGTTACTCTCAAAGAGTATCCTGAGTTGAAGATAATAAAGGATAAGCTTACCGAGCTGGGTGCATTAGGAAGCCTAATGAGCGGAAGCGGGCCGACAGTCTTTGGTATATTCCCTGATGGAGATACAGCAAAAGCCGCTAAAGAGGAATTTTTAAAGCAATATAAAAATGTTTATCATACTATGACAATTGGTAGGTGGGAATGATGGTTAAAGTACCAAAATTAAAAGTAGATAGTTATCAACCCCTTAGAGACGTAATTTTTGAAACACTGCGCAAGGCCATAGTGAGTGGGGATATTAAGCCGGGAGAGCGCCTTATGGAGGTTTCTCTAGCAGAACAGATGGGTGTGTCCAGAACCCCGGTAAGGGAGGCAATAAGAAGGCTTGAGGCAGAAGGCCTTGTTACTATGACTCCGAGAAAAGGAACCCATGTTTCGGAGTTGTCAGTTAAAGATATTATGGATGTTTTGGAGATTCGTACAGTACTTGACAAGCTCGCGACAGATCTTGCCGCAAAGCGTATGCAACCGGCGCAGCTAAAAGCTCTTGAATCAGTACACAAGCAATATATTTCCTGTGTTGAAAAAGAAAACATGGAGGGAGCCGTAAAAAAAGATGTCGAGTTCCACGATTTAATCTATGCGGCTTCGGGAAATCCAAGGCTTGTGGCTGTTGCAGGATCTTTACGTGAACATGTATATAGATTCAGAGTAATTTATATGAGCGGAAACCTTATCGCCGAAAATGTTTTGAATGAGCATAAGGAAATTTTGACGGCTCTTAAAGAGGCTCAAAATAATATTGCATCAGACCTTGCTGAAAAGCACATAAGAAATCAAATGGAAACCATAATAAAGACAGTGACAG
>CAYWXN010000304.1:0-2749 GCA_964462075.1 uncultured Ruminiclostridium sp.
CAAGCCAATCAGAAACCTTATGGTTTTCAACATATTTGTGCGTCTTTCTAATTCCTATAATAAGCAATCTTTTTAACCTGGGAAAGTCCCTATTCTCGGATGCTGTCAGCTCTGGTATGCGGTTATGGCTCTCTATTTCAACCCATGTCATATCCTGGTACTTGCTCCGAAGCATTTGTCCCAGCTCATAGTTAAGCACATTAGGTTCATAATATACTTTATCAAAATTTAGGTCCATTTTGGTCCCTCCTATCTTTTAGCTTTCCAAAATACCGGGATAATATCGATTTTAGTTACTTGCAACAAAACAAGATAGGTGGGATAATATTAAAAGTTTAAACACTTAATAAATAGCGAATTGAGGGCTTTTCATGATTCGACAGGCAATAGAAAATGATATTCCGGGCGTTGTAAAAATATATGATAAGATTTTAGAGCTTGAAGCGCAAGGCAAGGCTCATACCGGTTGGCAAAAGGGTGTTTATCCCACAGAAAAAAGTGCATTGGATGCACTTTCAAAGGGCGAGTTGTTTGTTTTTGAAGATGATCAGAAAATTCTTGCATCAGCCAGAATAAATCAAAAGCAGGAGCCTGAATACACAAAAGGTAAGTGGATGTACGATGCTCCCGATTCTGAGGTCATGGTTATGCACACCTTGGTGGTGGACCCTGACGCATCCGGCTTGGGCATAGGCAGCAAGTTTGTGCGGTTTTATGAAGAGTTTGCATTAAATCACGGCTGCCGCTACCTTCGCATGGACACCAATGTGATCAATACGGCTGCCCGGGTACTCTATAAAAAGCTGGGGTTTTCCGAACAGGGAATCATTCCCTGTGTATTTAACGGGATTGTCGGAGTAAACCTGGTCTGCCTGGAGAAGAAACTGGGGTAAAGGCATTCAGGGCATTGGTATAAGTTTTCTAAAGCTTTTTGGTAATATGTCATGAAGCCAGCATCATATCCTTTATTTTCCTTATTATTGCTGTTGTAATTTGATTCACGATACCCTTATCATTACTAAGCTCAGCATAGAAGTTGGCTTTGTCATTGTCACCGGAAAGAGTTCCATCCAATAGCCCGTCTGTTATCTTTGAGTTTACCTTGTCGGTAATTGCTGCCTCATAAGCGCTTGGACTACTGTCGCGAACGTTTATCACCAAGGATTCGTCGGAACTTAATGTACTGATCATATCATTTATTTCCACATCGGCATTTGCATATTTAAGATTAAATTTCTCAATAATCTCATCAATGAGTGAGTACGTCTTTTTTGATAAGGCGACATCGGTGGAGAGTTTATCCAATGGTATATCTCTGCTTTCAAGTAATACAGCCATATTTCCCGAAACTAATCTTGTGGAATAATCTATTAATCGTACCATTTCTTCAGCGTCAACTACATTTCCGCTATCTTTTTCATAAAGAACATTATAAATGATATCAAAAACTACGGCATACTTCTTAATGTCTTCATTCCATGAATTGTAAACGGTAGAGATGTAATAAAAAAGCTTGCTGAACTTATTGAGCTTCCCGACAAAAAGTTTTTTATCATCCTTGTTCAGCTTATCAAACGATTTGTTTATAGTAGCTATGATGGAGGTTAAATCTCGTGATTCACTCTCATCGTTTATAAAATTTTGATAAATCTGATCAATCTGTAATTTTGTAAAAACATAGTAATCGAGGATTTCATCTCTTTTTGAGAACAGAATGTTGGGGGCAGTTTCATTTTCCGGCGGTAAATAAATGTCTCCGCCATAGTACGTAGAAAAATATTCTCTGATCTCCTCAGAATGGTTTACAAAATCCATAACAAAGGTTCGTTTAGTTTTTTCGGGCCGGTTGAGTCTTGAAATAGTCTGGACAGCCTTCACATCACTTCCAAGTTTCTTATCAATGTACATCACGCACAGTTTGCTTTCATCAAAACCGGTCTGAAGCTTATCTGCAACGATAATTATTCTTAAGTCATCATGGTTCGCAATGATACTTTTTATATCGTAGGGCACACCGTGCTCGCGGAATTCCTTATTCATATCCTCCTCGGTGAATTTTATTCCATTAAGGTCAATAGTACCCGTAAAAGCCACACATGAGCGGAAATTCGCACCGCGCTTTTTCAGATATTTATCCACTGCTAATTTATAAACAACTGCATGCTTTCTTGACGGTGTAACAATCATTGCCTTGGCTTTACCCATGAGCCAGGAAGAACGATTATTTATAAAATCGTCCACTATGATTTTGGTTTTTTCATTGACAACATCCTCGGTAGTAGTGATGTAATTGTATATTGCCTGTTGTGAACGAACGGCATCGTACTCTACACCGTCTTCTTTGACATAATCAATTTTATATTGCTGCGTATATTTTGTGTAGCACTGAAGAGGATTAAGAATAAATCCTTCTTCGATGGCCTGCTTCATAGAATATTTATCAAAATATGTTTTCCCAAGCTCTTTTCTTGTTCCGAAAAGCTCCATGGTTTCTTTTTTGGGTGTGGCTGTAAACGCAAAATAACTGACGTTCCTGACAGCTTCAATCAATGCTTTATCCTTGATAAGCTGGTTCTGACTGTCTTCCAGTTCCTCATAAGCGTTATCAATCTCGACCGCATCTTTTAGTGATTTCCCGGTCAGTGTTTCAGATGCTTTAGACATGGATTTACCGGCAGTGGACGAATGGGCTTCGTCAATAATAATAGCATATTTTCTATCCTTATATCGCTTGATCTCGTTGAGAATA
>CAYWXN010000305.1:0-2741 GCA_964462075.1 uncultured Ruminiclostridium sp.
GCTTCGGTGGATTGATTGTATTCTTTGAAAAACTTACCCAAGGCATTGTTATATACATACAATGTACAGCAAACGTAGCCCAGAGCCATAAGAATCAAGGATTCCACACTTACCATACCAGACATAAGCATCAGTCCGGTAGAAAAAGATAAGATAAATATACCTGCAAATCCCATCATTTGGTCTTTTTCCTTATGAAACATCGTGTTTATCAGCAAGACCAAATTTATCACAAGAGTAACAAGCGTTAAAAATCTTGTAACCCAGAACAAACGCGGGTAAATTGACATCGAAGAAAGATAGAATCCTAATCCTATTAATATAAAAGGAATAATGGGGAAAACTTTTAAGGAGCCAGCATCTTTGTTAATAAGCATGATAAAAGTACAGTCAACTAACAGTAAAACATGAGACATAACAAATAAGGATATTGCGTCAGATTTATTGTATACCGATACCAAAAATGAAGCGGAGGTCATAAATAACGGAATAATAAAAGCCATTCCAAATGCCCTGGTTTTTAGGGGCTGGAGCTTAATTGCAGAAGCGCTGATAAAAAGCCAAAACGAAAAAGTTAATACCAAAATGAGAAGCAATTGATTTTCCAAGTTAAGAAATAACACCTATGACCCTACCCCCATAATGAAATCGTACCGTTTCTATATCTTACCATAAAGTAATAGGAAAGAGAAGAAAAATCCTAGACTTTAATTCTTACGACTGATAAGGTATAAGATATCGGGATTAAGAAAAAATATCATGAAAAGTGAATATAATGACATCACCCGTTACCGAAATCGAAGATTTCGAACCGGGTCAGAGAACATGGGACATGTTCTCTAGTCATTGAAACTCGAGGCGGGGGATATGCCCCCGCCTGAGATAATAATCTCTACCCGCCACCTATGAGGTGGGGGAAACATTTATTCTCGTTATAAGGAGGAGTTTTTATGGGATTAAATGCCGGGAAAACAACAGCCGAGAAGCTGGCTGTAAATAATGGTATAACTTTTTATCGAATAAATTCAGATAAATTCAAAACATCCAGAGCAGATTTATTTTTTGTAGATAATCTGTCTAAGGAGCGGGCTAGTGGAAACGCCATTCTTCCTTTAATGATGAAGAGAGGCTGTAAAAGCTACCCAAGTGTAAAAGAACTCGAGAGTAAGTTAGAGGAGCTGTATGGTGCTGATATCGACGGAGGAGTCATAAAGAAGGGTGAACTCCAATTTATTGGATTTCACATGTCCCATGTGTCCGATCGGTATACAAAAGGTGAAAGGCTTTTTGATCAATGCAGCGATCTTTTGATGTGTATGCTTGAGAATCCTCTTATGGAGGAGGGAGGCTTCAAAAAGTCTTTGTTCACGCAGGAGAGAGACAACATGATAGACTATATTCGAAGCAGAGTAAATGATAAAATGCGCTTTTCTCTGACAAGATGTATTGAGGAGATGTGTGCTGATGAGGCTTACGCAATACCTGAGGATGGAACAGAAGAAGACGTACTTTTGCTTGATCCCCATAATACAATGACTATATACGAAGAAATGATTAAAACCTATCCTGCTTATGCCTACATTTCCGGAGAGGTTGATGATAAGAGCGTTCAGCGTTTCATCGACGGCTTTTTGGCAGCAGACAGAGGGAATGTAAAAAAAATAAATCCGACAAGTATTTATAAAGATGTTAAGGAAGTCAGGAAGATAGATGAGCAAATGGATATCAGCCAAGGTAAGCTGTGTATGGGCTTTCGTACTCATGTGGAACCGGCTTCTGACGAATATTATCCAATGGTTGTATATAACGGTATTCTCGGCGGTGACGCTCATTCAAAACTATTCCGTAATGTCCGGGAAAAAGCCAGTTTAGCATATTACGCTCAGTCTATACTAGAAAAATACAAGGGACTCATGCTCATTATGAGCGGAATAGAAGCTGAAAACCGTGGCAGAGCTGAGGATATTATTTTAGAGCAGGTAGAAGCAATGAAAAAGGGAGATATAGCAAAAGAAGATATAGAAGCGACGCTGAAAGCTCTGGAAACCGGTATGAAGGCAATGCAGGACAGCCAGGGGGCTATTGTGGACTTCTTTATGAGCCAACATCTAACCGAAAGCGGCGAGGATTTTGACTCTATGATTGAAAAGTTGAAAGCTGTTACGTTGGACGATGTAGTAAGAGTGGCTCAGAAGGTACAGCTAGATACCATATATTTTCTGAAACCTGACGGCAGCAGGAGTAAGGAGGCAGCTATATGAACTATCGTACTTTGACTTTTGAGAATTTAGGCGAAACCGTATATGAATATGATAATAAAACGGGTCTTAAGGTGTTCCTTGTAAAAAAGGCAGGATATAACAAGAAAACAGCTATGTTCGGTACAAATTACGGATCTATAGACAGTGTCTTCAAAGTTCAGGGTAATGATAAGGAAATACACGTACCTGATGGGATAGCCCATTTTCTCGAGCATAAGCTTTTCGAGCAGGAAGACGGGAACATGCTGGACAAATTTACAAGTCTGGGTTCATCGCCCAATGCATTCACTTCCTTTAACCAGACTGTATATTATTTTTCATGTACAGATCTTTTTGAGGAAAACTTCAGAATGCTTCTTGATTATGTGCAAAAACCCTGGTTGACAGATGAAAATGTAGAAAAGGAAAAGGGTATTATAGGACAGGAAATCAGGATGTATGATGATAATGCGGATTGGAGATTATTTTTCAATTTACTGG
>CAYWXN010000306.1:0-2739 GCA_964462075.1 uncultured Ruminiclostridium sp.
CGCCAATAAGGTATATGTAGTTACCCCTGAAGGAGAAAAATATCCTATAGACCATCCAAAGGTGAAGATTCTGGTACCCTCAATGGGGGAAATAGGAGCAAAGATGCTGGCGGCCACTTTAAGTTATGTAGGAGCCAATACCGTCGCCCTTCCGACTCCCGGCGAGAAAGAGCTTAATTTTGGCAGAGGCTATACCTCCTGCAAGGAATGTCTTCCTCTTTTACTCACCTTTGGCAGCCTTGTATGCTATATAGAAGAGAAGTGGAATGGCGAGGATATCTTGGTCAATTTTATGCCTGAAGCCTCGGGCCCCTGCAGATTTGGCCAATACAATGTTATGATGCGGGAGCTGGTAGGTCAAAAAGGTCTTAAAAATGTTGCAATGCTGTCTTTAACCGCTGAAAACTCCTATGCGGGTTTCGGGGTCAAATTTGCCCTGAGGGCATGGCAGTCCATAGTAATTTCCGATGTTCTGGATGATATATACAGCGCCATTATGGCCTTGGCAAAAGACCAAAAATCCGCAAAAGAGGTATTTGACAAGGTTTCGGAGAATCTGCTTGAAGGGATCAGAACCAAGCCTTGGCCTGAGTTGAGAAGAAGAATTGTGACAGCCTCCAAAAGATTGGGAGCTATTCCCCGTAGGGCTGAGGTTGAGGATATTCCCTCTATAGCATTAACAGGGGAAATCTATGTGAGAAGGGATGAATTCTCACGCCGTTACTTGGTAGAGATACTGAGCAAAAAAGGCTTCTGGGTGCGAATAGCCCCTGTCGCAGAGTGGATTCATTACTGCGATTATATCGTACAAAACAAGTTGGTTGCGAAATCGAAATTCTTTGATCAGGTAAGAAACTACTTGACCTGCATGGTTAAAAACCCTTATGAGTTTGAGATAAAATCCATTCTGTCTAAATCGGGATTCTATAAAATGCGTGATAGCAGCGTAGAGGATTTGGTAGAGGCAGCCTCCGAAGTTATATCTCCCAGGCTTACGGGAGAGACGGTATTAACTGTCGGAGCGGCTTTAAGCGAGCTTGTGGAAGAAGTTGACGGAGTTATTTCTCTTGGTCCCTTCGGCTGCATGCCCGCTAGAATTTCTGAAGCACTGGTGACTCAAAACCTTAAGGATACAAAGCTCAAGGTTTCCAAGGAAAAAGAGCTGGTAAAGCGAGTAATGGCGGAACATCCTGCATTGCCCTTCCTTACTATTGAAACCGACGGGAATGCTTTCCCGCAGTTGATAGAGTCACGGTTAGAGGCTTTTCTGCTGCAGGTTGAACGAGTTTATGAGACTACAAAAAAAGCAGTGTCAAAGGGACGGTTCTTTTGACACTCTCCATTTGACATCGCTAAGAGTGTCTGGGACAAAGGAACAGGGTCCTTGTCTCATTCACTTCACAGCGAAAAAGCTCGCACCTACTGCTATCCTGAAGAGAGCGCAGCGGAATCGAAGGACCTTTAACGTTACCATATAAGATTCTTCATTTCGCTTCTCTACATTCAGAATGACAAAGGGGCTGTTTTTCACTTCGTTCAAGATAACAGGTAGTAGTTCATAATGATATAATAAATAATCCTAAAGTATGACACACTGTTAGCCGATAATTGTACTGAAGAAATAATTATCGGAGGAGCATAAATCTTATGATAAGAGGGCTCTATACATCAGGCTACAGTATGCTTACCTTAAACAGGAAAATGGACGTAGTATCCAACAACATGGCAAATGTGAACACCAACGGCTTTAAGAAGGATACTGTCGTGTTTGAGGAATTCTCTGATGTATTGGCTAAGCGCTTCTTTGATGGCAGCGATCATTCGTCTACCCCTGTCAGAATAGGCAACATGACACTATATAATGATATTGCCGAGGTTCACACCGACTTTACCCAAGGGGCCTTAGAGAACACCGGTATCAGCAGCGATGTGGCTATTGACGGCGACGAAGGTGCCTTTTTCTGTATAGCTGTCCCCGATAACAATCAATTTCGCGAGTACTATACCAGGGATGGAGCATTTAAACTTGATTCTGTTGGCCGTCTTGTTACAAGGGACGGGCATGCGGTTATGGGACAAAACGGAGCTATAATCCTGAATGGATCTGATTTTACAATTTCCTATAGAGGCGAAATAATACAGAACGGGGAAACTGTTGATACCTTAAGAATCCGCAAGTTTGAAAACCCCGAATCCCTGAGAAAATACGGTTTTAATCTTTTGACAGCTACAGAGGGAAGTCAGGATGGAGTATTTGAAGGAACCATCCAACAAGGCTTTGTTGAGCGGTCTAACGTGGATTCGGTTAAGGAAATGGTGGATATGATTACAGTGTTGAGGGCTTATGAATCCAACCAAAAGCTCATCCAGTATCAGGACTCCACACTAGAAAAGGCTGTAAATGAAATAGGAAGAATTTAATAAAACTAATCTATAAATTTAACAGGATGTAAATAAGGATAAGGATGTCCAAGAATAAAAAAGGTGAAAACCTATGATGAGATCACTGTGGACTGCAGCATCAGGCATGAAGGCCATGCAATTTAATGTTGACACGATATCAAATAATCTGGCCAATGTTAATACAACAGGCTTCAAAAAAGAAAAGGCTGAATTCGAAGATATTTTGTATGTGTCAATGCAAAAAGCATATTCTGCCGAAAACGCTCAAAGGCCTGTAAACTTGCAGGTAGGGCACGGCGTGGTTTCCAGAGCCACCGCAAGAGATTTTTCTTCAGG
>CAYWXN010000307.1:0-2734 GCA_964462075.1 uncultured Ruminiclostridium sp.
GCTGTACCTGCAGAAAATATTCCTGCCGGACGATATCCCGGGATATTGAGAGCCCCTCTTGACCTTTCTCTGCAACCCATAGCTAAAATAATAGCCTTCGCTGATATCTCAAAAAGGCCATCATTCCTATTGACTGCGGTGACCACTTTATCCGCACCGATATGAAGAACCATTGTACTTAGTTTATACTCAATTTTCAGTTCCTCAACCTTATTAATAAAGCGCTTAGCATATTCCGGGCCTGTCAATTCTTCCTTAAAGATTTGAAGTCCAAAACCATTATGTATGCATTGGTTTAGAATACCGCCAAGTTCCTTATCCCTTTCAAGTATCAAGACTTTATCAATTCCATGCTCCCTGGCAGATACTGCCGCAGCAAGGCCTGCGGGACCTCCTCCTATAACAACCGCTTCATAGGAATCCACATAATTCACCCTCTCGTTATTTTGTTTGCTTTCTTACAATGGTGAACGCACCGCCTGATTTCGTAATGTCCAACATGGAAACCCCAAGCTCTCTTGCCAGAATCTCCATTACCTTCGGCGAACAAAAGCCCGATTGGCATCTTCCCATACCTGCCCTTGTTCTTCTTTTTACACCATCCAGAGATTTTGCACCAAGAGGACGATGTATAGCGTCTAATATTTCCCCTTCCGTAACTGTTTCGCATCTGCATATCACAGTGCCATATTCAGGTTTTTCTTTGATTAATTTTTTCTGATCATCTAACGAGAGTTCTTTTGGATTTAGTATTCCTTTTCTATTTCCGATAAAATTTTCTTTTAATGGCAGACCCATTTTTTCTTTTAGTATATCCGCCACCATAACACCAATAGCCGGAGCACTTGTAAGACCCGGCGACTCAATTCCTGCGGCATCGATAAATCTTTTTGCGTCCTCTGCTTCACCGATTATAAACTCATGGCCTGATTCATGAGCTCTTAATCCGGCAAAAGAAGTAATAACATACCTAAGCGGAAGATCCTTAACTATCATGCACGCTTTTTTTATAACATCGTCTAGTCCTTCTTTCGTTGTAGAGGTGCCCTCTTTATCCTCAATATCAATTGCGGTGGGTCCCACAATAAGGTTTCCGTGAACAGTAGGAGATATAAGAACCCCCTTACCCATTTTACCGGGTACGGTGAATATTGTCTTATCAACATAGGAGCCGACAGCCTTGTCAAAAATGATATAATCTCCTCTTCTCGGAGCGATTGTTATCTTATTGCTGCTTACCATATTATGAATTCTATCAGCATAAACGCCTGCGGCATTTACAATATATCTTGCCATAAACTCTTTATGATTTGTTTTAATTAAATAGCCTTCCTCGAGTTTAATAATACCTAAAACCTCTGTATTAAAAGAAAACTGTATTCCATTCTGATAAGCGTTTTCGGCCATGGCAATGGTCAGATTAAATGGGCATATTATGCCTGCCGTAGGTGCATACAGAGCTCCTACTATACTATCTGACAGATTCGGTTCCATTTCCAACACTTCCTCTTTTGTCAATAGCCTTAGTTCTTTTACTCCGTTGGAAATTCCTCTGTTGTATAGCTCTTCCAGCTTTGGCCTATCTTCTTCGCTCAGGCATACAACAAGTGAACCGTTTTTTCTGAACGGGATGTCCAGATCTTTTACTAATTGATCCATCATCAGGTTGCCTGCCAAATTCATTTTTGCCATCAGTGTATCGTGGGCAGCATCAAATCCTGCATGGATGATGGCGCTATTTGCCTTGGTTGTTCCGCAACAAACATCCTCTTCCTTATCCAGAACGCAAGCATTCACTTTGTATCTGGACAATTCTCTGGCTATTGCAGTACCTGTAACGCCCGCACCTATTATTATCACATCATACATGGCAATCCACCTTCTAATCCTTTTATAATAAGCATTCGAAAATATGCGCATGGCAAGTGCATTTCAACCGTCTGAATTGCATATCACCATGCGCAAATAAAAAATACAAAAGATGAATAAGTAAATATTTATGATTACCAGGGAATTGACATATACAAAAGTTGTGCAAGCAAACCGCCCATAATAGGACCCGCTACAGGAATCCACGAGTAACCCCAATTGGAATCTCTTTTTCCTTTAATGGGAAGTATTGCATGGGCAATACGAGGCCCTAAATCACGAGCCGGATTAATTGCATAACCGGTCAATCCGCCCAATGACATACCGATAGAAACAATAACACCAAATACCAATAACTTCTCAACACCCGAAGCAATACCGGCAACATTACCAATTCCCAGAATTGCGAACACTAATACAAATGTACCAACTATTTCACTGAGAAGATTTAGCCCTACATTTGGGACACTTGGGCTTGTGCAGAACACGCCAAGTTTTGTGCTAGGATCTTCTGTTGCATCAAATTGCCCTTTGAATAAAATATATACAAGAATGGCTCCAAGAATTGCTCCGGCAAATTCTCCGAGAAGATAAATAGGAACAAGATCCCATGGCGTGGAGCCTCCCACAGCCAGTGCTATGGTTAAAGCAGGATTAAAATGTGCGCCGGAAGATGCACCAAAGATAAATGCAGGCAGTAAAACGGCAAGACCCCAGGCAAATGTAATTTGTATGGAGCCGGCACCCTTCATACCTGATTTACTTAAGCACACGTTCGCTACCACACCATCACCTAATAGGATGAGCATCGCAGTACCTATTAATTCTGCAATAAATATTAACAACATACTGACACCTCCAAAAA
>CAYWXN010000308.1:0-2729 GCA_964462075.1 uncultured Ruminiclostridium sp.
AAAGTTCCTCTTTTCCATCTTTCAGCTGATTCATGATCTTCTGAATAAACTTCTTATCTTTTTTCGGACCTGAACCCATCATCCAGCCAGCTCTACATACAAGGTAACGACAAGCATTCTCAATGACGAATCTTTCCCCAGCATATTTTGCCCTGGCATAATGACCAAGTGGGTTGGGCAGATCCCAATCATCATATAGCTCCTTCTTCCCATCAAATATGCCAGCAGTACTTATGTACAAAAGAGGAATATCCAGCCTATTGGCAATGTATACCGCGTTTTCAACTGAAAGTGTGTTTGTATTATAAGTTTCATCCGGATTTAGCTCACAGAACTCAAGATCAGTGTATGCTCCCAGATGAAAAAGATAATCAGGCTTGAAATCAAAAACATCTTTTTTGTAAGCATCATAATCTCTGAAATCAAGAAAGCTTAGCCAGGGTTCATTGACATCCTTATCTGTGCACTTCAATATGAAGTCATTTTTAAACTGTTCATAAAATGCTTCACCTAACATCCCACCACAACCGCCAATATAAATCTTCTTTTTCATATAACTATTACTAATTTAATCCTTTACTTTTCTGTTTTTTAAAATTTTAGCCGGGACTCCGCCAACAATTGTATAAGGAGGAACATCTTTATTCACTATACTTCCTGCCGCTATAATACTGTTTTTCCCAACTTTAACGCCATCCAGGATAACTGCACGCGCTCCTACCCAGACCCCATCTTCAACTATTACCCCCTTTCTTGTCTCACCTTGTACTGACACAGGCAATTCAGGATCATCAAATCTATGATTTTCTGAAAAAATTGAAACACCTGGACCAAATATGACATTGTCACCTATCAGTACTCTACCCCTAACCTGTATAAAACAATTCTGAGCGAGACCAACATTATTGCCAACAATTAATCCTTCTCCCAGATTCCGAAATACTCCGGTACATTCAATTATGGTGTTTCTTAAGATTGTGACATTATTCCCTAAGGATATACCTGATTTTGAAAGGGCATTTATTTCAACATTATCTCCAATTGTGAGACTCTTCCCTGCAGAAATATTATGCAAGAACTTAATTTTACATCTCTTACCTATAAAAAGAAGGCCTTTTGATCTTTGAAACCATGGTTTTAAAAATAAACCTCTGCATAAACAACAAATTTTTGCGCATACAATTATAAATATCTCATATTTTGATATAGAGTTATCAAGAGCATAATTGTCCTTACCAAGCCAGCCAATTACTTTATTAATTAATCTCATATAAAATTTTAGTTCAGGCTGTTTATCCAATTCCATGTTGCCAATAAACCTTCTTCTAATGAAGTTAAAGGATAATTACCTAAGAAACTAGTAGTCTTTGATATATCCAAAATGAAATGATTCACATCATAATCCTGCACATCAGAATAAATAATTTCCGGTATACGGTTAGTAATTATATTAATGCATTCAATTATTTGATTTACTGAAATTCCCTGGCCACTTCCCATATTAAATATACCAGACTCACTGCTTAAACTTAATTCAAGACATTGATTTACCAGATCATCAATATAAATATAATCTTTTGTGGAATTTCCGTCACCATATACTGTTATCTGTTCATTTTTTATTATTTTCTTTAGAAATGTCGAGATTACTCCCTGGGCAAGGAAGTGGCCCTGACGGGGACCATAAGGATTAGAAGGTCTTAAAATCAGAGGTTTTAGACCATACATCCTTTGATATAAAGACAAATACTTCTCAACAGTCATTTTGACAATTCCGTAAGAAGAAATTGGATTTAAAGGGTGCTCTTCATTTATGGGTGTTGTAAGTGGATTCCCATAAACTGCTCCTCCTGATGACCAATAAACGATCCTGTTAATCTTTAGTTTAACAATAAGGTTTAGTATATTTATTGTTGGAATTAAATTACTGGTGATATCAGAGACTGTATCGAAATTTGAAGTACTTGGTACAGAGGTGCTCGCTAAATGAAATACCATATCAATACCCAATAACGCTTCATGCAAATCAGGGATATTATCAAGAGTGGAAATCCTATAGTCAACATTGGGTAAAGGTTTGCGATAACGTTCATATGCAATATCAAAAACCCGAACATTATGCCCCCCAATCAGTAATTTATCTACAAGATGAGATCCGATAAAACCATTCCCCCCAATTACCAATACATTCATAGTTTGAAGTATTTATTTATTAACCCAGAAATAACATTCATTGTATCAGCATAATATCTTTCTGGATTATATTTCCTTTCCACAAGTGATCTTGCGTTATGTCCCATTTTTTGGATCAAAGCTTTATTCTGAAAAAGATTCTTAATACTATTCGAAAGACTTACCTTATCTCCAGCTTTAAATAAAATGCCATTTTCATTTTGAATAATCAAATCATTAAGTCCACCCATGTTTGATGCGATTACAGGTTTCCCATAGGAAAATGATTGCAAAGCAACATATGGACTTGGTTCATACCACTCCGAAGGAACAACTACAAAATCACAATCTTTAATAATAGGTTCAAGTTTTTCGTTCCATTTAGGGCCTAAGAAACTTACATTTGATATTAAATTATCAACAACATAATTTGAATAAAATTCAAGTTCAGGGCCATCCCCAACAATCTTCAATTCAATTTCAGGAGATAACTTCATAGCATCCAAAAGAGTTAAAATACCTTTTTCTTTTGAAATCCGGCCAAAATACAAGATGTA
>CAYWXN010000309.1:0-2728 GCA_964462075.1 uncultured Ruminiclostridium sp.
AGGCATTGCTAAACCCACCGGAATAGTAAAATATGCCTTGTGAATTCATAATTTATTCCTATTTCCCAGCATTTCCCGCCTCTAAAATCATTGGTATTACACATAGAAAAAATTTTTGGTACAAAATATAATTAGCTGGTTAAATATAAAGTGTGGTTGTAAATTTTTAGCATCTCAATGATTTATGTCATATAAGATTGGAGCAGTGGGATTATGGGATACACAAAATACTTATATGAAAATGAGAATGATAATTTGCCAGCCGTTGATTACCCGTATGTTTTGTTGAAAGAACCTATATTCCAAAGTAACGAGAAAGCAAGAGATGCATTTTACAATAACATCTCTCATGAGCTTAGGACCCCTCTAAATGTTGTCTTAGGTTCTATCCAGCTTTTTGAGATGATGGGTGACGATCTTTTTCTAAGTTATAATCACAATAAATTCAGAGCATACAATAGTTTAATGAAGAAGAACTGTTTTCGTCTATTAAGAGTAATCAACAATCTGATTGACTCTTCCAAGCTTGATTCAGGCAATCTCAGTCTGTGTATTGCAAATCATAATATAGTTGAAACCATTAAGAGCATTGTTAATAGTACAAAACCCTATGCCAGGGAAAAAGGTTTAAAAATAAAGTTTAAATCCAAAAGCAGAGAAATTATAACCGCTTTTGATGAAGATAAGTTATCCCGGGTTGTTTTAAATCTCATATCCAATGCCATCAAATTTACCCCCAAAGGATGCATATGCGTTGAGGTCAGGAAAAAGGAAGATAATATTTACATAGCCATAAATGATACAGGTATCGGTATACCCGATGATAAAATTGATAGTATTTTTGAGCGTTTTATTCAGGTGGACAGCTCTTTAACACGCGGCTATGAAGGAAGCGGGCTCGGTCTTTCAATCGCTAAATCAATAGTTGAATTACACAGTGGGAAGCTAAGAGTTAAAAGCCGGGTGGGTAAAGGTTCTACATTTACCATAGAGCTTCCGCTTAAGACAATTGAAGAATGCGAAGCTCAAAATATAACCGGAAAAGAATTTACTCTCAACCCGGTCGAAAATGTAAAAATAGAGCTTTCAGATATTGTATGAACCGGTAATAATACAAAATGCAACCATCTAGCGATAGTTGCATTTTTACATTATAGGTTTATATCATTTATGAATTCTTTGCTTCAAACTCTTTCATAAACTCAACTAAAGCCTTAACTCCCTCTATGGGCATTGCATTATAAATACTTGCTCTCATACCGCCTACTGTTCTATAACCTTTAATATTTGCAATTCCTCTTTCAGCGGCTTCTTTAATAAACTTCTTATCCAAGTCTTCACTGCCGGTTACAAAGTTTACATTCATGATTGAGCGATCATACTTCTCTACTGTTCCTTTAAATAGTTTGGAATTATCAATGCAGTCATACAGAAGCTGAGCCTTTTCCTCGTTAATCTTCTGAATTGCAGCTACACCGCCGTTTTTCTTAACCCACTCATAAACCAAACCGCAGATATAAATACTGTAGCAGGGTGGTGTATTGTATAAAGAATTGCTGTCTGCATGAATTTTGTATTGTAGCATGGTTGGAATCTGGGGATCAACCTCTTTAACGAGATCATCACGAATAATAACTACTGTTACTCCTGCAGGGCCCATATTCTTTTGCGCCCCGGCATAAATAAGACCAAACTTAGACACATCGTAAACCTCAGATAAGATATTGGAGGACATATCCGCCACCAGAGGAACATTATCCAATGCGACGATATCCTTTTGTCTTATTCTGGTGCCATACACGGTATTATTAGTGGTTATGTGGAAATAATCGGCGTCAATTGTCAAGCTTGATTTGTCATACTTGGGTATATAGGTATACTGCTTGTCTTCTGATGATGCAACGGTATTCGCTGCAATGTACTTCTTACCTTCCTGGCAGGCTTTCTTTGCCCATGTGCCGGTAACCAGATAATCAGCTTTTCCGTTGTTTTTTAAGTTTAATGGAATCATAGAAAACTGCAAATGAGCGCCTCCCTGTAAAAAAAGCACCTTGTAGTTATCCGGAATGTTCATTATCTCTCGAAGGTCACTCTCTGCCTTCTTGTGTATCGCATCATACCAAGAAGATCTGTGGCTCATCTCCATAACGGACATGCCGGAGCCTTTATAATCCAGTAGCTCGGTTGTAGCTTGTTTTAATACCTCTTCGGGTAATGTACCGGGACCTGCAGAAAAATTAAACACTCTTGCCATAAAGGGTTCACTCCATTTCTCAACTAAAAAATATCTTATAAGAATTTGTTATTATTTTAACACTAGGCATATGAAAAGTCTAGGTAAGGATGTAATAATATTAATAATAATTTGGGCTATTTATATGGCACTTTTTATTTCAATATAAACGATGTTTTAACGCATAAATGGGAAAAGCCTCCGTATCGGAGGCTTTCCACATATATAGAATAGAAATAGCACTAGCGAATCTTTATCATTCCATTACCTTTCGTATAGCCCTTTTCAGATCTTTTTTCATCATATGAACCAAATTTCCAACCCCGTCTCACTATGTCCACATTTCCATTCCTTTTTACGAAATTTTTTGTTTCCATCTCAACCAGATCTTCTTATTCAGTTCTTCGACATAGTGAACGTATTCCTTCGAATAACCATTTCACACATCTTTCCGTATTCCTAGATACGGCGGCTTTTACGATTTCAGCAATGTCC
>CAYWXN010000310.1:0-2724 GCA_964462075.1 uncultured Ruminiclostridium sp.
TATATCCTGCTATTGATATTAGAGGCGGCAAGTGTGTCCGGTTAACCCAAGGGCGTTATGATGATATAACCATTTTTTCCGATGATCCTGTAAAAATGGCATTACAATTCCAAAAGGCAGGAGCTAAATATCTTCATGTGGTTGATTTAGACGGTGCCAGAGGAGACACTGATAACCGCGAAATAATAAGCCGTATTGCCAAAGAACTTAACATTCCGGTTCAAACCGGAGGCGGAATAAGAACAATGGCTGATATTGAGGTTGTATTGGGGTATGGTATTTCACGAGTAATACTCGGTACCTCGGCGGTACAAAACCCCGAAATAGTGGGTGAGGCAGTTAAAAAATATCAAAACCGTATTGCAGTCGGAATCGATGCTAAAGATGGTTTTGTGGCTATTGAGGGCTGGGAAAAAACAAGCGGAATTAAAGCTGTTGAACATGCAAAAAACATGGAAGCCTTGGGAGTACAAACTATAATTTATACCGATATTGCAACCGACGGGATGCTATCCGGCCCCAACCTATTAGCAATGGCGGATATGGTCAAAAAGGTGGATATGGAGGTCATCGCGTCAGGCGGCGTAGCCAGTTTAATAGATCTAAGACATTTAAAAGAGGTAGGAGTAGCCGGAGTAATTGTGGGCAAGGCCATTTACACAGGCGATGTAGACCTTAAAAAAGCATTGGAACTTATATGATGGGGTCTTTAAAATAGATTAAATTTTGCTAAAAACCAAAAGGAGCGATATAAATGCTTACAAAACGTATAATCCCCTGCCTGGATGTTTATAAGGGTAGAGTAGTTAAAGGCGTACAATTCATAAATCTCATAGATGCGGGGGATCCGGTGGAATGTGCAGGTATATACGATAAGGCCGGAGCAGACGAGATTACTTTTCTTGATATTACTGCCTCTTCGGAATCAAGGGATATTATGCTGGATATGGTATCAAAGGTTGCCGAACAGGTTTCAATTCCTTTTACTGTAGGGGGAGGAGTAAGGACTGTTGAGGATTTTCATAAGATATTACTTGCCGGAGCAGATAAAATCGGAGTCAATTCAGCAGCCTTGAAAAGGCCTGAGTTCATAAGTGAGGCGGCTCTTCGTTTCGGTTCTCAGTGTGTTGTCATAGCAATTGATGCGAAGAAGCGCATAGACCAATCGGGCTGGGATGTTTATTTAAACGGAGGCCGTGTTAATACGGGAATAGATGCGGTAGAGTGGGCTTATGAGGCTGAAAAGCTCGGTGCCGGTGAAGTTTTACTTACCAGCATGGATAGGGACGGTACCAAGTCAGGTTATGATATTGAGTTGACGAGAGCGGTATCCGAAGCAGTCAAAATACCTGTTATTGCTTCCGGAGGAGCAGGGGAACCGGAGCACTTTAAAACTGCTATAACAGAGGGAAAGGCCGATGCGGTTCTGGCAGCCTCTCTGTTTCATTTCGGACAAATAAAAATATTG
The DNA here is from genome assembly GCA_964462075.1 of uncultured Ruminiclostridium sp. Lineage (GTDB taxonomy): Bacteria > Bacillota > Clostridia > DSM-8532 > DSM-8532 > DTU059. Next base: position 1,469 of record CAYWXN010000310.1, read on the forward strand.
GAGTTAAAGAAATACTTAAGGGATAATGGTATTGCGGTAAGATTATAACTATGCAAGTATAGCGGCTGTAGCTTGCTGCGATTTAGCGCTCCGTGCCAACATCCTGTTTCTATGTCGCAAAACGACTCAATTGAGTCGTATGGCTACGCTAATCCAAAACGACAAGCAGGCTTGTCGTCTGCCCGCTTTAAATCGCAGCAACCTCGCCGCTTATTCATAATTGCATAATCAAATAATATAACCTGCATGTTAAAAAGTTTTCGCACAGTCTGGCGGTGGCTATTCCCCGCCAATAGATAGAGATAACTACATGCTACCAAAGAGCTGAAAGGAATTTTTATTATAGTTATAAATTGACAAAAAAATAACAAATATGATAGAATAATAAAAATCCAATAACGATACAAATTAATAAGGTAGGGAGTAATAATGGTTGAAGACAAGAAAATTTCAATGGCTGTCATAAGAAGGCTACCAAGGTATTTCCGCTATCTTTCCGATCTCATAAAAATGGACATTAAGCGCGTTTCATCGAAGGAGCTAAGTGAGAGGATGCATATCACCGCATCACAAATCCGCCAGGATCTTAACTGCTTCGGTGGTTTTGGTCAACAGGGATATGGTTACAACGTTGAGTATCTATATAACGAAATAGGCAGAATTCTTGGTACAGATAGAAGGTTTAATTGTATAATCCTTGGAGCGGGAAATATGGGGAACGCTCTGGCAAACTATGAAAACTTCAAAAGAAGAGGTTTTGACATTGTAGCTATTTTTGATGTTGACAAAGGAAAGATCGGCAATAAAATTAATGATATTGAAGTATACAGTACTGATAGACTTGCTGAGTTTGTAGCTAACAATAAAATTGATATAGCAATTTTAACAGTTCCCAATAAAAAAATAATTGACATCGCAACGGGAATAACTAATTTAGGCATTAAAGCTATATGGAATTTTTCTCCGACAGATTTGAGGCTAGGTGAAGGAATTGTTGTGGAGAATGTCCACTTAAGCGACAGCTTGATGGTTCTTGGGTATAGGTTACGGGAAAGCGAGAACTGATTTAACCAGCTAAAGTAAAAAACATAAAAGCACAAAATATTAAAACTTCTTAAACTAAGAAAAAAGGGGGCTGTCCCTAAAAGGCAGTCATCCTTAGCGAAGTGAAGGATCTTAATCAAATCTGTGAATAACAGCTTGATTTTAAAGATCCTTCGGCCATTTTATGGCTCTGTTGCCTTATATACGAACAA
>CAYWXN010000311.1:0-2717 GCA_964462075.1 uncultured Ruminiclostridium sp.
TTTTTTTCTGCAATCTCAAGGGCTTTATCCATGCCTGAAGGGTCCTTGCCTCCTGCTTGGGCCATATCAGGCCTACCGCCTCCGCCGCCTCCGCACGCTGCAGCAGCTTCTTTGATAATATTACCGCTGTGGATACCTGCTTCTACAGCATCTTTTGTAGCGGTAACAATCAAATTTACTTTATCATCTTTGTCAGAAACCAAAATCACTACACCTGAACCAATCTTATTCTTTAAAGTATCAGATGCATTTCTGAGGGAGTTCATATCAAGACCATTTATTTTTGCAGCAACAATTTTAATACCGTTAACAGTCTTGCTTTTTTCTATAAAACCATCAAGGGAACTATTTACCATCTTGGAGTTTATATCCTCCAGCTCCTTTTTTGAAGCTTTAACTTCATCAAAGAGATTTTCGATTTTTTTAACGAGATCATCAGCAGAAGACTTCGCTGCCTCAGATGCATGCTTTAAAAGATTCTCTTTTTCTTTGTAATAATTTATAGCATTAAAACCTGTCAAAGCTTCTATTCTTCTTACTCCTGCCGAAATACCGCTTTCGCTTAATATTTTAATCAATCCGGCTTCTCCGGTAGAGGATAAATGTGTGCCACCGCATAATTCCTTGCTGTAACCACCGGCAGATACAACTCTTACTACATCTCCGTATTTTTCATCAAAAAGTGCCATAGCTCCTGACTTTTTAGCTTCATCAGCATTCATGACATTTGTATTTACACACAGATTATCTAATATTTTTGCATTAACTTCATTTTCAACAGCCTCGATCTGCTCCTGAGTCATGGCCGAAAAATGAGTGAAGTCAAATCTTAATCTTTCCTGATTAACCATTGATCCGGCTTGGTTTACATGATCGCCCAGAGCATTTTTCAGTGCTCTATGGAGTAAATGTGTTGTAGTATGGTTTCTGGCAATAGCCATTCGTCGTTGAATATCAATAGAAGCTATGACTTTTTCTCCTACTTGAACCCCACCGCTTACTATTTTACCTATATGAAGGAATTTACCGTCAGTGGTTTTTTTACAATCGTATACCTCCATCTTGAAATTGTCATTAACTATAGTTCCGGTATCCCCAATCTGACCTCCGCTTTCACCATAGAAAGGAGTTGTATCCAAAACCATTGTTATTACATCGTCCTGTTGGGCACTTTCAGCTAATTCTTCATTCAAAATAATAAATTGAACCGTAGCTTCTCCCGAATACTGTTCATAACCTATAAACTTTGTTGTTGCAGTTTTATCGGTGTTTGCAAACAAATCCTTTTCCCATGCTGAGCCTTCCTTGCTTTTATGAGCTTCCCTGGCCTTGTTTTTTTGAGCCTTCATCTCATTTTGGAAGCCGGCTTCGTCAATGGATAGACTATTCTCCAATGCAATTTCTCTGGTTAAATCCATCGGGAATCCAAAGGTATCATGAAGCTTAAAGACCATTTCTCCGGTCAATTGATTGGAGCCGCTGCTCTTAACTTGTTTTATATATTCTTCAAGAATAATCATGCCCTGATCTACTGTTGTATAGAAGCGCTCTTCCTCAAGACTTATGACTTTTTTGATATAATCCTGTTTTTCAACAAGATTAGGATAAGCTTTACCAAAGCAATCTATTACAGTATCCACTATTTCTGATAAAAACATCCGGTTTATTCCGAGAAGCCTTCCATGGCGGGCAGCTCTTCTTAAAAGCCTTCTAAGTACATATCCGCGCCCTTCGTTTGATGGAAGAATGCCGTCGGAAACCATCATAGTAACGCTTCTGGTATGGTCTGTTATAACACGGATGGACACATCCTTTTTATAATCTTTACCATAGGATACACCGGCAATATGGCAAACATGATCTAAAGTAGCCCGGATTGCATCAACCTCAAAAATATTGTCAACATCCTGCATTACACAGGCTAAACGCTCAAGCCCCATACCTGTGTCTATATTTTTGCTGGCAAGTTCAAGATATGTGCCGTCTGCTTGTTTATCAAACTGGGTAAAAACATTGTTCCAAACCTCAATAAAACGATCACATTCACAGCCCACCTTACAATCGGGTTTGCCGCACCCTTTATCTGCACCTCTATCAAAATATATCTCGGAACAAGGACCGCAAGGGCCTGTACCATGTTCCCAGAAATTATCCTCTTTACCCATACGGAAAATTCTGTCGGGCGAGAGACCAACATCCTTGTTCCAGATGTCAAAAGCCTCATCATCCTCTTCGTAAACAGAAACATAGAGCCTGTCTTCAGGTATCTCAAGAACCTTGGTCATAAACTCCCAAGCCCATGGAATAGCTTGTTTCTTAAAATAATCACCAAAAGAAAAATTTCCGAGCATTTCAAAAAAAGTACCATGACGTGCCGTTTTTCCCACGTTTTCGATATCAGGAGTACGAATACATTTCTGACACGTTGTTACACGCTTTCCCGGAGGAACCTCACGGCCGGTAAAAAAAGGCTTTAAAGGAGTCATACCCGCATTTATTAATAAAATACTGGGATCGTTCTGCGGAACCAGTGAAAAACTGGGTAGCCGTATATGATCCTTGCTCTCAAAAAAAGACAGATACATCTCTCTTAATTCATTTAATCCATACTTTTGCATAAAAAACTTCCGACCTCTCTAAAAAGTATTATCTTTTCTACATTCCAGCTTCTAATCTTTTAATATTAGCACCAATAATATAGATAAGTATACCCAAAC
>CAYWXN010000312.1:0-2712 GCA_964462075.1 uncultured Ruminiclostridium sp.
CCTTTAGCCATTTTTAAGTAATATGAAGGCTCAGTAAATACATTGCTATAATCGCTATACAACATATTGACTACATAAGCATAATCGTATAATGTATAGTGTTTTGCATCAAAGTCGATATTTGATAACTTTATTGGTACCCGCACGTACGGCTTATTCTTGCGCGAACGGCGTAAACCCATGCGAACGCTGTTATATCTGTGCTAACGAAAGGTAACCCGCGCTTACGATTTCTCGGCAGGGTGTTCATTGTATTAAAAAATACAGTTGCTTTCAGAAGAACCCTGTAACTTCAACGGTTACAGGGTTTTTTGTTTTGCTTTTTAGTAACTTTTAAGTTACTAATACTAATATTAATTTATAGTTCTCGCTCGTATTATCTAACGAGCGAGGATTTTTTGTTTTATTATGTCTAAGAAATACAGAAAATAGCTAATTATGGGTTGATTATTTCTAAGATAGTGTTATGATTATTTAAATATCTAAAAAAGAGATTTCAAATAGCAATAAAGGAAGTTTCAAAAGCCGTTTGCAGATTACAATCAATCCGGTTAAGAAGTTTTACAGAAATCAGCATATATATTTTATATGTGTCACAACTTGAGCTATTTTTTGCTAGATCCCATGGTCTGGCTGTGATAAGATTTATTTATGGAATTTTGTCGTTTGGAGGTATGATGGTATGCCTACACCGTCTTGCTATGAGAGCATTGCCGAAAAAATTGCAGTCCTAAAGCGCGATTATCCTTCCTTGCGAAACAAGCCCAATGATTATGTTTTTTCTGCGTTATGTGTTCGGGCAAATTATTATAAGAATCCTTCGCTCTCGTTTTCCGAGCAAGAGATCAATAGCGTAGTAGTTGATGGTCAATACGACGGCGGCGTCGATGCGATGCTTTTGGATCCCAATGTTGAGGAGAACAACCTCATTCTTGCTCAGTCAAAGTACTACAAGCATATTACACTTGATAATGTTAGAGACGCGGTTCAAAAACTTATCCTTTTCTATAAAGAAATGGAGCGCGGCGAGTATCAGAATGTGAATGCGGATGTGCAGCGCCGCTTCTTAACGCTTAATGCCGAAATAGGCGATGAGTCTAAGGTCTGTTTTGTTTTTTATACGAGTGCCCCAAAAAATGGAATTCGTAGAGATCGCATTGAAAAGTTGCTCCGGGAGCATTTTACGGACACCTCAAGATTTGAGATTTCTGTCTTATTCGGAGACGACATTCTTGAACAGATAAAAGAATTAGAATCTTGGCGTCCAACGGTTGAGAGCGGGAGCATTAAAATTGACAAAGCTGCTAACGTCCTTTATTATGGAAACGACGCAGACGCAGCAATAGTGAATGTTTCTGCCTTTTCAATCAAAGAGCTGTTTGCCCGCCATAACACAAATTTGCTTTCCAGAAATCTTAGATATTACATAAAGAAACGCGACATTGACCAGTCTATAAACGATACAATACATAATGACCCAGGTCAGTTTTGGTATAGAAATAATGGTGTAACTATTATTTGCGATGACTTCTCTGTCGATGGGAGGATTGTAAAGTTTAAGGAATTTTCTATCGTGAATGGTGGTCAAACGACTACGCTTCTCCACAAGAGTCGGGATATTACTCAAGAGAATGATTTGTATTTGCCGTGTAAAATCATTAGAGCCATTGGAGATACATCTGACGAAAAAAATACTTTTATTCTGGAAATCGCCAAGGCAACGAACTCTCAAAAGCCGATTAAGCAGATTGACTTAAAATCGAATGCTCCGGAGCAAGTTCGCTTTAGCAATGCCATGCGTGAGGTAGGTATATTCTATCAGACAAAACGCGGTGAGAGTGTTCCAAGAGATTATCAATTAGAGTACCTGAATACTGATCTTGCGCAAGTCGGTAAGTTGAGTTTAGCTGCAATATTCCAGCTTCCTGCCGTAAGCCGCACAAAACCATCTTCCCTTTATCACGATCGGTTCTACAACCCCACATTCAATGAAAATCAGGGCCTGATAGCCAGCCTCGTCAAAGAGTTATTGTATATTGACTACTTTTTCCGAAAAGTCTATATCTCTGCTTTTGACAGGCGGTATGAAGACTCACCATTCAGCCCTATAGCATTTGCCCACAATGCACGGACAACTTGCTGCTCGTTACAAAAAAGGTAATCTCGACAATTCTAAGCTTCGAGCATTTTGGGAGCACAACGCTGCTGGACAAGTGTATGACGATTATCTTTACGACATTTTCTCTGACTTGGAAGGAGTGACAAACTTTCTTCCAAAAAAGTTGTTCAGCAACAAGGATGAATATGATGCCACCCTGACAAAACTGTTTGATATGATTATTAATTCTGGGCACAGGTATTACAATTTTTCTAACAGGCAGGACAGTTCTCTCACTGAAAGTAATTTCTTAAAGAATGACAGTAACTACTACGCAATCATCAAGTCGGACTGGACTGAATTGAGCGCAAAAATAGATGCCGTTTACTGCGACATTGCAACCTTCTTAGAGAACATATAAAAGGAAAATATAAGCCGAAATGCACCTTTGCTACTCTCTAAGGTGCATTTTCACTTTTCCGGGGTAAACATTCCAATTTTCGACTTACGCTTCAGTGCAGTATAACTATTGTGCATAACTGCAACGGTGGTTACATAATTCAAGTCCCGTCACTCGCACCAAATCGAGTGTTCATAACAAACCTGATGGTTTG
>CAYWXN010000313.1:0-2694 GCA_964462075.1 uncultured Ruminiclostridium sp.
TGATTCTAGACGGAGCTTTTTTAGCAGATTTTCCGGCTACAATTGAATTCTCATGTATTAATAGACCATCGTCTATTATATAATCCAGACCATTTTCTCTGGCCACCCATAAAGCACGATGACTCTTACCCGAGCCGCTTGATCCCACAAACGCTATAAGTTTCAATTAGAAATCCTCCGCAAAAACATGTTATACCTATATTATTCCACTTTAATTGAACAAAAAACATATATGAGCGCTTAACATACACAAAAAGGACTGTCCCGCCGGAACAGTCCTTGATAACCGCAATAATTAATGCACAATAGCCATCTCGGTCTCTTTATCAAAGATATGGATGTGAGGCATATCGAATGCGACCTTAATATTCTCCCCGGCATTGGTTTTAGATTTAGGACTTACGCGAGCCGTAAAGTTTACTTCATTGATAATAACATATAGGTTGGTCTCAGATCCTAAACGCTCAGTGATCTCAACATTCGCGTCAAGAACTCTGCTGCTATCTGACAGCCACTCTTCTTCATCATGAATATCCTCAGGACGAATACCAAAGATAACTTCCTTTCCGATGTAACCTTGTTCCTCAAGTACTTTTGCCTTATTTGCAGGAAGCTCCAATGAATAATCACCGAATTTCAACACAAACTTATCTCCCTGTTTTTCAACCATCGCATTAGCCATATTCATCTGAGGGCTTCCGATAAAGCCTGCTACAAAAGCATTTACAGGTTCGTCATAAAGCTTCTGGGGATTGGCTATTTGTTGAACTAATCCGTCCTTCATGACGACAATACGAGTACCCATGGTAAGAGCCTCAGTCTGGTCATGAGTAACATATATAAATGTTGTATTCAGTTTTAGGTGAAGCTTGGAAATCTCTGTTCTCATTTGAACTCTAAGCTTTGCATCAAGGTTTGAAAGAGGTTCGTCCATCAGGAACACCTTAGGCTCACGAACGATAGCACGTCCAAGAGCTACACGCTGCCTCTGTCCACCGGAGAGCGCCTTAGGTCTTCTGTCAAGAAGATGCTCTATGGAAAGAATTCTGGCAGCTTCATGGACCCTTCTTTTTATTTCTTCTTTTGGCGTCTTTCTGAGCTTAAGACCAAATGCCATGTTATCAAACACTGTCATATGTGGATATAAAGCATAGTTCTGGAATACCATTGCTATATCTCTATCCTTAGGTGCTACATCATTACAAAGCTTGTCCCCTATATATAATTCTCCTGACGTGATTTCTTCAAGACCGGCAATCATTCTAAGTGTTGTGGTCTTTCCGCAACCGGAAGGCCCTACAAGAATAATAAACTCTTTATCCTCAATATCGATATTAAAGTCACTAACAGCTGTAACTCCACCCGGATATGTCTTGAAAACATTTTTTAATATTACTCCAGCCATTTAATTTTACCTCCTAAAATTTGAGCACATATATAATATGTTTTTCTCAGTAATAATAATTTAGCACGGATGCGGCATTCAAAACTATCTTACTATTTAACAAAAAACAAAAAATGCTTTTAGCTACTTTGTATTAGTAATTATCCACAAAGAATTTTGGAAAATGTAAAAAAAGCGAAAACGACTGTTGAATTTTTATACATTTAAATGTATAATTATAAATCATAACTGATGGGTTTTTGTTAGTACTATATAAATATTCTGTTTTGGTTTTATAAATAATACCTAAAAAATTGTATTGAAAGTTGAGGAGAAAAAAATGCTGAAACTTGGTATCATCGGGGCAACAGGTTATGTAGGTGCAGAGATTGTCAGGCTTTTGGCTTTGAGGGACGATATAAGGATCACTACCGTCGTATCAAATAGCTTTGTAGGCAAGCCTTTTTCGGCTGTTTATCCTTCGTTGCGAGGTATATATGATAATATTTGTGACGAGTTGGATATTGAAGCTTTATCAGAAAAGGCAGATTTTTTTATAACCGCTCTTCCTCATGGAGTCTCTACTTCTGTAATACCAAGTCTCCTAGCGAAGGGTAAAAGGGTTATTGATCACAGCGGAGATTTCAGATTCAGAGATGTGAAAATCTATGAAAAATGGTATAAGGTGACTCATGGAGCGCCAGACTTTATTAGTAAAGCCGTCTATGGCCTGCCTGAGATATACCGTAATGAGATAAAGACCGCCTCATTGGTTGCTGATCCGGGATGTTATCCTACCTGCTCGGTTTTAGGAATAGCCCCGGCTTTGAAAAGCGGGATCGTTTCACATCAAGATATTATAATATCCGCTGCTTCAGGTGTATCCGGAGCAGGGAGAAAGTCGGATCTACCCTATGCCTTTTGTGAGACAGACGAAAATTTTAAGGCTTATGGTATTGCCAATCACAGGCATACCCCAGAGATTGAACAAGAACTGTCACTGCTTTGCGGCAAACCCGTTCTGGTGTCATTCACACCTCACCTTGCTCCTTTAAAGAGAGGCATGCTTGCTACTTCTTACCTTGATTTGATCGACGGAAAGCTTAGCCCGGATGATATTCACTCACTTTATGTGGATCATTACCGAAACGAACCTTTTGTTCGAATTCTCCCTGTGGGGCAGCTTCCCGAAACCAAATATGTTGCAGGTTCTAACTATATTGATATTGGAATTACAGTAGATACACGACTGAAAAAACTTATTGTCGTTTCTGCTTTGGACAATTTGGGTAAGGGATCAGCCAGCCAGG
>CAYWXN010000314.1:0-2686 GCA_964462075.1 uncultured Ruminiclostridium sp.
AAAAAAGATCCACAAAACTCGAGGCTGCAATGCCCTTTAAATCATCGGGCACAGTTGGGGTTACCGGAAAATACGGAACATCTACGGGAGTAGTAATAATTATAGCGTCAGAGGGATAGGAAGAAATAGTTCCGTTCTGATTCTCTATGGTAATCCAGACAAGGTAAGTAGTATTATCGTTTAGTCCTGATATATCAAAGCTAAAGGTCTGATCGACATCATCTGCTATATCGGGAATAATAACTCTCTGCTGTGCAATTTCAAAAGCTGTAATGTCAGATCCGGGGAATAAATCGCTGTAAGCAATATGTACCGGGTCTCTGGTATTCCTCATTCTAATAACGTTCAAAGCCTCATTGTAGTTAACTACATGAGGTACTACCGACCATCCGGGGAGATATTCAATTTCCTTGCCTATTTCTTTATTTGGATCAGCTGGATCAAGAAGTTCATTTTCAATATAATCATCATAGGATACTTGCTCCCAGCGGTATTCCTCAGGTTCACCATTATAAAAAGCATACCACTTCTTATCCATTTGTAGTGTGGCTCCGGTAAGTGTGACGCTATCAGTATTGTCAGCATTAATTTTTAATCCGAAAGGCGGGGCTGCAGGAGCTATTGGTCTGTCTGATCCGGCATCGGGATCTGTTATGATTACCTTTACAGATTGCTTTGATTTATATGGCATAGTTACCATAAGCCCATCGGTTGGGTTTGCTACCAGATAGTTCTTTTTTGCATATATTGCAAAATAGTATGTGGAGTTGGATTTTAAACCCGTAAGATCATATCTGTACCCTATAATCTCCCCTGTAGCATCGCTCGTAATCTTATTTGCCTCACTGATAATCAGATCGGATGCAATTTTAAAATTTGAAGGCGGATTATCGACATCTTGAATGTCTTCCAACAAATAAATATCATAAGTTACATCATTATCAATAAATCCTTCACCCGTTTTGGGCGGCTTCCAAAATATCGATGCACCAAAGGGTGTCAAAAAATCTTCATATTCCAAATCAGAATCCTCAGATGGAAAGGAATCCACAATTTCAGGAGCCTGGGGGTATTGAGGAATCTGTTCCTTTAGTTCTACCTTATTGTTAGATCTAAAATCAATGGACGCTTCGACCCCCGGTGCATAAGCCTTAGCATCTATTTTATAGCTGTAGCTATTAGTGTCACCATTTTTTATTGTTATCTGATAACTGTCGAGGTCGGGGATAAGCCTATAGAGTTTCCCCTCAGGATCGTTATTTACATAGCGAAAAAGCTCGTAATCAACTCTGGTAAAGGTACTTCCTTTAACGATAGGATTCCAGAAAAGCTTCCAGATAGCATCCCCGTCATTGTTGTAGCCTACCTTCTGAGCCTTGAGCAAAATATCTGTTTTTATTGTTATCGCTTCTATTTCTTCTGCTGTTGCACATGCTACATTGGCACTGGGTTGAGGAACGACCTTTACTGAATATTCTCTTCCGGGTAATGCGTGGGTATATACATACTCCAGTTTTTTCTCGGCACTGTTTATGGTAACATTTGAGCCGGTTTTACCGATTTCGGTTGATATGATATCCGGAATAGGGGGAGGCTGGGTAAAGCCCTTGGTGTCAGAAATTAGAATCCTATAATTTATGCGCCCCGTTGTATCCCATACGTCATCCCATTTAATTCTCATGTCATTGGTACCCGGAATAAGCTCTACAGACACATGCAGTCCTGTGAGAAACTTAGCGGGATTAGATTTTTGTGAGGTTACGGTGTATTGACCCGATTGTGTATTTATTTTATAAGATGATCTTATATAGGTCTCATAAATAGTACCATGCATTATTCCTTCCGGAGTATACTCGGTAAAATTATATTCTGTAGCAGCACCGCTTAACGGTATAGATATAGCATCCTGAATCATTTGCCCCGAACCTGTTGAGATCTCATTCATCCCAACAATTATATATCTTTCATCTGCCTCTGCCGGAAAAGTGCTTAAAGACCAGTCCCAAGCGAGATCTGCATACCATTCGCTGCTATTTAAGTTTTTAATATAGCCAATATCGGTGACCCTGTTCTGACTGGGCGCCTGTAAAAACATGGTGTCGGCAAATATATCTAAATTCGGCATAAGTATAGGGACAAATGTCAATATTAGTAGTATTGCTATAAATTTTAATTTTATTTTCCGGTTCATAAGCTTGCTCTCCTTTTAAGTCCCTAGTTAAGCTTTTCCAAGGCCTTGGATACCATGTCCAGCATGTTTCCTATGGTTGTTCTTTCTTTTGCGTCAAACCTGTTATTATTAAGAGTGATAAACTCCATATCCACACCCAAAGTGACATATGGGTATAGGCGGGAGTTTATATCGCTTCCGTTTTCAATAATTATAACTCTGGATGGTTTCATAAAATCAGGGTTTATATTCACCTTTGTACAATAAAGCTTAACCGCCATTGAAACAGAGGATTGGTTGTCCATATACCCTGTTAGCTGACTTCTTCCGATAATATCTCCCAAGCCCAATTTTGAGGCCTTTTGGGCCGGAGTCATCCCGGCAATTTCACCTTCTCTTCTGGTTACCACTGCATAAAGCATCACAGCTTGCTCACCGTTTATAGGATTTGCAGGATAGATGGTCCCTGGTCCGAATACCTTGGTAAGATCATAGCGTGATGACAGGAAGGAATAC
>CAYWXN010000315.1:0-2649 GCA_964462075.1 uncultured Ruminiclostridium sp.
GTGACTTCGCTAAGATGTGTAGGCTGCGGTCATTGTGTGGACGCATGTAAACCTAAAACCTTATCCTATACAACATCATTTTTAAGTCTTATTTCAAGACGACGCAAGCTTTAATCAAGCTTCAAGCAAAACGCAAGCAAATTTAAAGCAGGCTCTATTAAGAGTTCCGATATTTCTCTTAATAAAGCCTGCCTTTTAAATAATAATCAATATAGCCTTTGATCCGGCTTATACCTTATCAGCCAAACGTTTTTTGGGCAATTGAGGCAGTACGGAAAAATGATTCTGATAAAAAATAAATAAAGAAATTACAATAATGATCGCCATACCAATAAGAGAGACAGTTTGCAATGTAGCAAATTCGCCCTTAAATCCGTCCGGAGCTCTTAAAAATTGATTGATTCCAAAATAAGCCCAGGCAATGGGAAGGGGAAAGATAGCATTGCGAATTTTCATAAGTACAGCGATTAAAAGAAGTATCGCAACTAACAGCATAATAATGCCCCAGGTCTCCTGAGTCAGCCCGAAGCCTGACCATTTCACCTTTACTAACCCGGCGGCGATATTAACAACTGTTGCTATAAAAAGCCATCCGCCATATAATCCGAAGGTCACAGGCAATAACCAACGCTTGCCCTCACGTATTTCAAAAAGTTTAACATTAATCAACGCTAATGTAATCACAAAATCATGACAAAAGAGAATAACACAATCCATCCAATATTGAGGATGCATGAAATTCTGAAAAGATTCGAGATTTTTTCTACAGCACTTTGGTAGTACGGATCATCTTTCTTTATAATCATAACAAACATCGATATCAAAAGAAATGAATAGATAACGCTCCAAATGCTGAAGGTAGAAGGGCTTGGTGTAATCAGGGTAACATACATGTCCGAAATTTGCTTCTGCGTCATGCCATTGATAATCCCTATAGCCCCTAAGGTATTGATAACCAACGTTACGGCCAGAAATATTAAATTAATCCATGCTTGTTTTGTTTTTTCATAGTAAACTCCTAGTATAATAATTTTTGTTGATGGTGGAAATTGTTATTGCTGCTTTAGTTGTGTAGTTTCTTATGTACCCTATCCGCCGCAAGCTTTCCGGTAAGAATAGAAACAGGAAGGCCCGATGGGCTGAAGGTCCATTGTCCGCATTGATAAACATCAGGTATCGGAGTTTGAACAGCCTTGGTAATTTTTTTAAATTTACTTTCCGAAGGTAACACCGGATTTGTAAAAGACCATCCAGTTATTGCGCCTTCTGAATTATAGGTTTCCCTTTCTATTGTTAAGGGGGTAGCGCATGATGTAAAAAGTATTAGTTCTAGGATGCCCGGAAACAAGGATTTTTCCAGCACACCTAATATCTTTTGCGTGCAAAACTCCTTAAATTTTTCGTAATCACCGTTATCTGAAATGCGTTTTACAAGGCTGTAATCCAAAAGTGTGCTAATAATGAGTCCGGTTTTTCCTTCAGGTGCAAGAGTTTTGTCCCTCACGACAGGGCAGGATATTTCATAGGTCGTACATTCAAGGTAATCTTCCATCCAGCGGAATAAACCATCCTGGCTGCCCTTGAAGCTTTCCTCCCAGTCAGTTAGCGATGACAATCCCTTGGCGCTCGGCGTATAAAACATATGCGCACCGCATCGGTCTTTGAAATAGCTTTCACTTTGGTCCACCCCAAGAAAAACCGTTAGAATCGAATCACCTCCTGTGCTTTTTTGAGTTAATATACGCTGTTTTTCAAAGCTTGGTGTACTAATACCTTTTGTTAGGTTATACAATGTCCTTTGATTTGCCGCCCAGACTAGCTTCTTATACTCAAAGACCTCTCCGTTTTCCAACTCAACCTGATGCTTCTTCGCATCCACCTGAATAATACCCGCTCCTGTCAATATCTCCCCACCGGCTAACCGAATATATTCAGTCATCTTTTCTGCAAGAACACCTGTCCCGCCGATTGGGTAGCAATAATCCAAGTAAAGACTGAAATAGCTTAAGGCAAAAAATGTCGGCGTCTCTTTGAAGAAGTGCTGTATAATCATGTCAATCAAATCGGTGTTTTTTGTAAATCGGTTTAAGTAGGATTGAATCGGCTCATCAAGACGACTCGCTTTCCTTATATTTACCTGGTACCTAAAAAACCATGGCAGCAAGGTTTTTGTAAGATACTCTGAATCCATTTTTCCCATAAACAGCGGATTGTCAATCCCATAAAGCACGTCCATATAACCCATGACTTTACGAATCTCTTCTTTGATGCAAGCTATATCTTCCGCATTATCCGGAAATGTTGAGATGAGCATAGCTATATAACTGTCTAAGCTGTCCTTTGATTTCAGCGCGATTGATTGATTCCCAATGCCAATGTATACCTGATTTTTTATAAACTCAATATCAATTCCTAAATTTTTGAGCATAGGAAACAGAATTCCTGAATTTTCAAAAGCGCGGATGCCAGCATCAAAGGCAAAACCCTTGTGCCTGAAAGTCTCCACCAGGCCTCCGGTTTTTTGTCTTTTTTCACATAATAATGTACTATATCCATAGCGGCACAGGTAAGCCGCGCTAGTAAGCCCGGCCAGACCTCCTCCGACTACGATTACATCATAATTTTTATTCATAACGTCACCTCTTCAAT
>CAYWXN010000316.1:0-2645 GCA_964462075.1 uncultured Ruminiclostridium sp.
CTCCAGTTTAACTCAAAAAGATTTAACGCGGGCACACCATTAGTGAAGAAAAGATCCTTCACTACGCTTCACTTCATTCAGGATGACAATGTAGTTCGCATTATTCTATATTTGCGTCATATTTACATAATTATTGGTGGGTTGTTGACTCATGAGAGAAATAAGACTTATAATACAAAAGAATGCTTAAAAAGGCTATATAATAGAAAGAGGAGGAGGTAACTCCACATGAATGATAACAGGACATTTAAGTTATTTGTTATAGTCCTAATCATAACGGTTATATGTGTGCTGGCTTTTACGGGACTTGGTCCGGCTGATTCAAGATTAGTCAAAGGCGTTGATGATATCCGTACAGGAATAGATATCCGTGGAGGCATCAGTGCAATACTTGAACCTGTTTATCCTAATGGTTCAGAGGGACGGGATATAAAACAGGACTTGGATAGTTCAAAGAGTATTATAGAGGACAGGCTTGATGCACAGGGTATTTATGATAAAAGTATAAATATTGACGCGACTAATAATCGTTTGGTTATTGATATTCCCTGGGCTGCTAATGAAACCGAATTTGATCCAAGAAAAGCGTTGGATGATCTGGGAAGTACCGGAGCTCTAACATTCCAGGAAGTAGATGATGAAGACTTTTATACCCCCATTGAAGAGCTTGTACCTTCAGGTAGGATTGTATTAACAGGCGAAGATGTAGAAACAGCATCAAGCTATCAGGACCCAACCAACCAGCAATATATGGTACAGCTAAAACTTAAACAATCGGGTGTGGATGCTTTCACTAATGCAACCAGAGAGAATATCGGTAAGAAAATAGCGATTTTTATTGATGATATGTGTATATCGGCACCGGTAGTCGAAACAGTGATTACGTCCACTGTGGCTTCAATATCGGGAACATTTACCTTTGAATCGGCAAAGGCTTTAGCCGATAAAATACGTTTTGGTGCACTTCCTACCAAGCTTGAACCGGTGAAGGTTGACTCTATCAGTGCGCAGCTTGGAAAAGGTGCATTAGAAGTTGCTGTTAAGGCAGGGATTGTTTCATTTATACTAGTATGTATTTTTATGATATTGTATTACAGACTTCCGGGGGTAATCTCTTGTGTTGCTTTAACAGGGTTATTAGCTCTTCAAATACTCACTCTTGCTAACTTCAATATATCGGTAACACTGCCCGGTATCGGAGGTATTATTCTTTCTATTGGTATGAGTATAGACGGTAACGTTGTTATCTTTGAAAGAATTAAAGAAGAGCTAACAGAAGGTAAAAGCCTTAGGGCGTCTATTGACTCTGGGTTTAAAAGAGCTTTTGTGGCCATTCTTGACTCCAATGTAACAACCATTATAACCGCTGTTGTGCTGTATATTTTGGGTTCAGGTCCGGTAAGAGGATTTGGTGTTACATTATTCTTTGGAACATTGTTTAGCTTCTTCTCTGCTATTACAGCTTCCAAGATGATGCTTCAAGGGGTTTCTGCTTTTAAATTTTCACGGAGCAAATGGCTTTTTGGATTGAATGGAGGGAAGAAAATTGAAGAAGTATGATTTTGTAAAAAACAGGAAATATGCATTTATATTCAGCATAGCACTATTCGTTTTCTTCGGCTTAATGCTCGTATTTAAAGGAATAAATCTTGATATCAACTTCAGAGGCGGTACCAGAATAATGATTGAGACTGTAAGTGAAGTTGATCCCAACAAAGCCGCTGATTTGATTAAAGGAGCTATTGGTAAGGAAGTTGCGGCAAGCGTAATGGAAACCTATAGCGGCAATGAGGCAAGCGCAAAAACCAAAATGCTTAGACTTGATATTGCGGGGAATGTACCGTTGACTCCTGACGAAGAAGATAAGGTTAAGGATACTATAGCACAGAATTTTGAAGTGGTGTTAAACAGTCCTAAGAACGAAAATGTAAGCATTACTTCAACAGTGGGTATGGAAGCACTTAAAAAGGGCATCCTAGCCGTTGCAATCTCCGTTACCTTAATTCTTTTCTATGTTGCATGGAGATTTAGTATATTAAGCGGATTTTCGGCAGCAGTATGCGCCATAATAGCTCTATTCCATGACGTGGGGGTTATGTTCGGTGTTTATATTACCTTTGGGTTACCGTTAAATGATATTTTTATAGCTACTGTACTGACTGTAATAGGTTATTCCATGAATGATACCGTTATTATTTATGATAGAATTCGTGAGAATACAAGACTAATGCAAAAATCAGATTTGGGCAGCATTGTAAATGTGAGTATCCATCAATCATTGTCCCGTTCGATTAATACTATGGTTACTACATTGATTTGTGTTGCGGTTCTCTTAATATACTCGGCTTCTAATAATATCGATTCATTAACTGATTTTAGTTTTTCTCTTCTTTTAGGTGTTATCACAGGGGTTTATTCAACTGTATTTATAGCGGCTCCTCTATGGTTAGTTTGGAAAGAAAGAAAACAAAAGGCGGCTTTACAAAAATCATAAATATTTAGGGCGGGTAAATCTCGCCCTAATTAACTGTTTTTTGTGTAATATACTTGACTTTGAATCTGGTATATGGTAATATTTTTATTGCTTTGTAGGCGTTTTTTTTTATGCGTAAATTATATTGGTTAGCATAGGAGTGTTTAAGATG
>CAYWXN010000317.1:0-2644 GCA_964462075.1 uncultured Ruminiclostridium sp.
AGTCCCTATTAATGCAATAATGTTGGCAACAGGGCACAAAAAACTGGCAACTATTCAGGCATATGTCCATAAAGAAACAGATAAAGACAAATTTAAAGCTATCGAAATAAAAAATCCTTAAAAAGCTTTCTTGGTGTTTTTTAAAAAATTTTTTTGTAAAATTTTCTGAGACTCCATTTCTGGAAAAGCAAATTTTTTTCCAGAATTTTTTATGCCTTGCAGCTAAATTGAGTTTCGAATCCTGTCCGGATTTTCATTTAAACAGTATTTATAAATAGAGAAATAATCGTCATGCTCCACCCCCAGCCAATAAGGTAGGGGTATGAGAGGGGGGGTATAATGGGGGGTTACGGTGGTGGTACGCATTACTATATTATTGAATTAAAAATGAGATTAAAATGAACGTACAGGACTTCTTTCCATTTGACGCAACAATAATTGGATTACAGAACCTTTATCACACTATTGGTAGTGATTCCTTTTACATCAATCACCCCTACATTATGGTTAAAGACCTTATCGTTACAACAGGTGAAACTTACTTCTTCTTTGAGAGGGAGAGTGATGGTCACACAATAAACTTCAGGGCAGTCAGATTAATGGATGCATTCTACTACAATCAAAAGGTATATATACTGCTTTGCGACATTAAATCGGATGAAATACTGATTCGCCACGCCACCTTGGCAAATGTGCATGGTAAATACCAATGGAGAATAGTTGATTCATACTCTCTTGAATTAATTCTACTTGAAAAGGAATTGGAATTAAATCATGACAGTGAAACTTCTCTGGCGAATGATTATGAATTACGGTTTTAAATCTGTTAAGAAGAAAGATGAATAAAACATACACCAATAAATCAGGAAGTAAAGTGTTGGAATATCTTTCAAATGATACCATTGTTCTGGATTTACCGTTCATCATGACCATTGGTAAACGTTTAACCAAAGGGATGCCATACACGAAACTGGAGCAGAAGGTTGCAGGCAATGATATCGCAGCCATAAGGCTGTTGAACTTCCAAGATTATGATGGGGTGGTTTATCTCAATATCCAAGACCTGCAAACCGGAAGATTTTACAATATCGACTGGAATATGGAATATGAGGGGAAGTACTGGTTGTGGTCTCTGGCTGATTTGCATTCTATACAATATTCGACCAATAAGAATTAACACCTCTTCAGATTAGAAACTCAAGTGTCTTGTTATTCTTCCACTGATATTCAAGAATTTCTATTTTCAGCGAATGAATTATCCTTTTAATTTCTGGGTTCAAACCTACTGGCAACGACAAAACCATCCTCGGAGCAGGATTGAATATTCCATTGTTCAATAATAACTGACCAATACCCGTATAGATTGATTGTCTGTCGTTATTTGTTTTAAACTCAAATACGGTATCAATTTTATCTTTGGTTATTGTATAAAGGTCTCTTTCTCTGTCATTCGCTACTATTTCCCCTTTCTCTTCTAAGATTCTTTTATATTCGTTTACAATCAACCCATGGTCGCATATTGCAATGCTCCTTTCCCTCTGCTTTACCTCTTTTTCACCTGCAAATTCTTTATTGAAGGTGGTTTTAATTCCGTTCTTAATTGTATCTACTCGTGAGGGCGTATGGATATTCTTGGATAGTTCTTTGATACGGGAAATTTCGTGAACAAATAAGGCTACTTGACTCCCAAATCTTACAGAATCAAATGACCCGATAGGAGCATACTCAGACACATTATTCTCAAATTTTACAGGGACTATTTCCCCTATGTAATTATCAGTAAATAAGGTTTTCCCGATTCCTTTTCTTCCACCACCGATTCTCCCGCTATGTATCAGAATTACTTCCCCCTCTTCGTTTGCTGCAAAACCACCTGCTAAACTGGTATTAAAGCCTTGTATCGAATAATTAATCTCACATGTTATTGAATTGTTGCTTTTCCTTAATGGCATTCCAACCCCAAACGAGTTCCAATGTCTATCAGATAATTTCTGAAACGTCCACCAAATATTCAGTTCGGATGAATAAGAAACATCAAGTAATTTATTTTCACCCTTATAACCGATGTATACATTCATTCTTTCGGTCAAATGTCTTTCCATTTTTTGCGAAAAGATGGAATGCAGTCTTTCTATTTCCTTTTCATTAGATACAATTTTAAACATGAGCGTTCTTTTTTCAGGTTATTATGAAGTATTAATTCTTTCATTACATCTCCTTCCTAATGGTAAGGAAATTTCCATTTACCGCTCCTATAAATTAGCCTTCAGATATTTTACTCTTTCACCTTGCCTCAACCCATGTAATTTGTCATCGAGGTTCTTTATATAAGGCTTTATGGGTTTTATGTATTCCTGTCCGGCAAGTATTATGAAATGGTCACGCTGAAGGTCTGTTCGTTCTGAAAGCATCGTAACAACCTTTTTACCCCATTCAATCTTTTCTGCGGGACTCAAGACCCTAATACCGTACTTTCTTTTTGACTTAGGAATATTACTTAAAGTGACATTATACGGATTTATTTCTGTATCAAGTTCAAGCAGATAATGTAAAGCGGATAAAATGAAAATTTTATCTGGATTCAGTGAATTGTAAACGGCAAATAACAATGTACGTTTTTTCGCAAATAAGAATGTACTACAAT
>CAYWXN010000318.1:0-2635 GCA_964462075.1 uncultured Ruminiclostridium sp.
ATATCAATGATGAAATGAAAATTGCCGCTGCAAAGGCAATTGCTTCTTTAATAACCGAAGAGGAATTGAAGCCTGAATATGTCATTCCTTCCCCTTTTGATACAAGGGTAGCTCAAGAAGTAGCAAAGGCAGTTGCCGAAGCTGCAGGAAAATCAGGTGTAGCGAGGATTTAATTCTTAATATCTTATGCCAATGGAAACCGCTTGTTAATAACAAGCGGTTCTTATATTTACAATTTTAATTATCACTCAACAGCAGCAACAACTACGATTTCTACCCATTGCATGGGATCGGTGGTTTCTGCTATTATGCATGCTCTGGCCGGTGCATATCCCTCGGGCACCCAGTTATCCCATACTTCATTCATTTCGTTTAGCATAGATATATCCTTAATATAAATTGTTGCTGAGAGTATTTTCTTTCTATCGCTGCCTACACTGGCTAAAAGATCGTCGATCTTTATTAAAGTGGTCCTGGTTTGCTCTTTAACATCGGGGACAAGCTCCTCTGCGACCTGCCCGCAAAAGTATGCAACATTATTGTGTATTACAGCCTTACTCCACCTTTTATTTGCTTCGATCCTTTTTATATCCATAATCGTGCCCTCCCTATACTCCTGAAAAATACAATATTTACATAGCTATTTAATTTTAGAAAATATCTTATCAATTCTTTCAAGTGCTATATCAATATCCTCAATTGTATGCTGAGTGGTGAACCCCCAGTGCGGTGCCGAAACAGGACCGGCTGAATCCTGGAAAAACAGGCCGTTTGGCAGACATTCAGTTACAAATTTCTTGTACATGTTTCTGTCATATTTAACCGCAAGCCTTCTGAAATCATAATCATCTTCGGGATCTTCGACTCCGAAGTATATTGCAAACCTTGCGCCCATTCCTCTGACATGCCCCGGAATACCGTGTTTACCAAGCAATTTACTTATTCCGCCATACAGCGCATCCGCTATTTCATCGAGCTTATCATAGAATCCCGGCTCACTGCACATCTTAAGGCACTCTACCGAGGCCAATACAGGTATCAATGCTCCCGTATATGTGCCGCTCATCCCCGCTTTTCCTCCGGGGTTTAGATGTTTCATGAATTTCTCTTTTCCAACTATTGCGGCAATGGAAAATCCTCCACCGATTGCTTTGCCCAAAGTAGTCATATCGGGTATAACGTTATAATATTTCTGTGCGCTTCCGGGTCTAAAGCGAAGACCTGTAATTACTTCGTCAAAAATTAAAACTATATCTTCCCTATCACACAGCTCTCGTACCTGCTGCAGATATTCCCTCCTTGCCGGGATACAACCGCAGTTAAAACTGACAGGCTCAAGAACAATTGCTGCGACCTGCCCCTTATATTTCTTTACAGCATTCTCAAGTGCATTGATATCATTAAACAATACATTTTTCACTAAATCCTTTGAATTCTCAGGAAAACCACCGGAATCGGGTACCGTCTCAACTTCGCCATTCTCGTCGATTTTTGCAGTACAATTATGGTTAAACCATATACTCTCATGCATTCCGTGAAAATGACCGTCAGCTTTAATAATTAGATCCCTTCCTGAATAGCATCTTGCTATGCGGATTGCTCCCTGTGTCGCTTCAGAGCCGGTATTGGCCAGTCGTACTTTTTCGGCACTGGGAAAATGTTCTCTTAGCAATTTCGCCAGCTCAGTATGATACTCTGTATCGAAATTCATAAAGAAGCCCATCTCCAGTGCCTTCTCTACTGCCTTCTTCAGTCTGGGGTGGTTGTAGCCATACATTGAGGCGCCGGCGCCTGTGTGGAAATCAATGTACTCATTACCATCTACATCGTATACGCGTGCTCCCGAAGCTCTGCTTATATAGAGCGGCTGGCCGAGTACCCCATTAACTCTTCCGGCTGCACATGCGCCGCCTATAAAGTATTTACCGGCCTCTTCAAACATTTTCTTTAGATTGCTCATAATAACCTCCATTAAAAAGCAATTCCCCGTTGTTAATTATCACGCTTTACTTGCATAGCCTTCTTTAAAGTCCACCAGATTAATCAGCTTTTCATCAGCTATAAATCTTCTCAAATTTTCAATTGAGAGTTCAACGATTTTATCCAGTGTGCGCTGAAGCGTATATCCCCCCGTTACATGCGGAGTAATGATGGTATTGGGCGCATCCCATAATGGATTATCCTTTGGCAGAGGCTCGGGATTGGTTACATCCAGTCCCGCTCCGGCGATTTTCCCTTTTGTAAGCATCTCACACAGAGCATCCTGATCTATCGCCGTACCGCGGCCTGCATTGATTATGATCGCATCACTTTTTATTTTTGATAGCCTTTCGCGATCAAACATATTTCTTGTTTTCGGGGTATCAGGCATAACCAAAGCAATAATATCGGCACGCGGGATAAGATCATCCAAATCATCTATCAAATGGAGTTCATCCAACCATTCGGGCTTTTCCGCGCGTGCTCTGCGAACACCTATTGTATATGCACCAAGCATTTTGCATTTTCTGGCGTACTCGCCGCCAATATCACCTAATCCCACACAGAGTACAACGGCGCCATCAATTGCAGTTACCGGCCCCAGGCACTCCCAAATGTGTTTTTCTTGCTGTTTATAATACTGGTGGAGCCTTTT
>CAYWXN010000319.1:0-2627 GCA_964462075.1 uncultured Ruminiclostridium sp.
GGATTTTATGACCGTTGAATTCAATAGTGCCGCCGATAAGCTTTCCCGCACGGTCGGTAAGGCCCATAATTGAGTAGGCAGTAACACTTTTTCCGCTGCCACTTTCTCCTACTATGCCTAAAACGTCACCATCTTTCATTTGTATTGAAATATCATTAAGTGCCTTCACCTCACCGGCCGGAGTAAAGAAAGACAGGCACTCGTGTTGTATATTCAGTAATAATTCACTCATTCATAGCACCTCAATTCTTCAGCTTCGGGTCAAATGCATCCCGTAGTCCATCTCCCAACAGGTTAAAGGATAGTATAATCAAACTTATCATGATGGCAGGTGCCAACAGTCTGTAAGGATAGGATTGTATCCCGCCTATTGCATCTGAGGCCATGGAGCCAAGACTTGGCATCGGAGCAGCCACACCGATACCGATAAAGCTTAAAAAGCTTTCGGTAAAAATTGCCGAGGGAATCTGCAAAGTGGTGGTAACAATCAACGCACCCATACTATTAACCAACAAGTGCTTTCTTATTATGCGACCATGACCCGCTCCCAAAGCCCTTGCGGCCGTAACATACTCCTGCTCCTTTAAAGTCAGAACCTGGCTTCGAACAATTCTCGCCATACCAACCCAATATAGAAGGGAGAACACAATAAATATACAGATTAATCCAACGCCTATTGTATTTATCCACTCAAAACCCGGCACATTATTTGCCAAGTCCTCAAGAGGATATTTAAGTGTTACCATAAGCAAAATGATAATAAGGATATCCGGAACAGTGTATATAATATCGACAAGGCGCATCATAATCATATCTACTTTCCCGCCGAAATATCCTGCCACCGAACCATATATTGAGCCGATAATAAATACTAATATACTTGCAACAAGGCCGACTAAAAGTGAAATTCTGCTTCCGTACATTAGCCGAATCATGGTATCTCGCCCTAAGCTGTCAGTACCAAGTATATGTGGAAACACCTTAGCCCCTGACGCCTTAAGTTCCAACTGCTTCTGGGAATATTTCATCGGCGCGAGATTTTCATTGCCTCTGATTTGCTGCTCATAAGAATACGGATAAAAAACCGGCATAATAAAAGCAAAAATTAATACAATAATTACAATGGTTAAGCTAACCATAGCTATTTTATTGCTTTTGAAACGACGTACACCGTCACGCCAGAAGCTCACGCTTTCACGCATTATAACAAGGCTCTGTTTTTCTTCCTTACCTGCGGGAAGGAAATCGGATACATCCAGTTGTAAGCTTAGTTTATTGTTAACTTGCTTCATCATTTCACTTTCCTTCCTACTTTAGTTGAATTCTTGGGTCAATGATTTTATAGGCAATATCAACCAACAGGTTCATAACAATAATAAGAGCCGCCAGAAAAATAGTAGTTCCCATTATCATAGTGTAGTCCCTGTTAATAATTGAGCTTATAAACTCACTGCCCAGGCCCGGAACAGTAAATATTTTTTCAACCACGAAGCTTCCTGTAAGCGTATAGGCAAGTAATGGGCCCAGATATGTCACAACCGGAAGGATTGCGTTTCTCAAAGCATGTTTAAAAAGCATCATGAATTGGGAAAGCCCTTTTGCTCTCGCAGTTCGCATATAATCCTGACCCAGTACCTCAAGCATACTGGTCCGCATGAGGCGTGAAATATATGATGCGGGATAAAGAGATAACGCCGCAACCGGCATTATGTAATGTTTCCAAGTTGTCAAGCCATGTGTAGGTAATAAATCCAGCTTAACGCTGAAAATAAGCATTAGCACCGTGGAGACAACAAAACTCGGTATGGCAATCCCTGCGGTGGAAAAAACAATAATTACATTATCAAGCCATTTTCCTCTGTTCAGTGCGGCAATGCTTCCTAATGGTATTCCTATTAAAACTGCCAGAAGAATACCCAATCCGCCTACCTTAGCAGATACCTTAAATCCGGTCGAAATAATTGAGGAAACGGTTCTTCCTCTTTGTTTTATGGAAAAGCCCAAGTCTCCTTGAACAAACCTTACCATATAATTCTTGTATTGCACGATTTTAGGCTGATCGAGGCCATACTTTTGGTTAAGCGCCTCTAATGTTGCAGCGGATGGTGCTTTTTCAGCCAAAAAAGGCCCACCGGGAACCATAAACATTAAAGCAAAGGTAAGTGTCGCCACAAGCCACAGAGTAAATACAGCCATTAATAATCTCTTTGTTATATATACAGACAAAAATATCACTCCAGTTCAATCGGCCATTTTGGGTATATAATATTAAAGCTTAATCTTACAGAATAAGCATTTTATTTTTATTATTAACCTCAGCGGTAAACATAATTAATAGTAAAATTAGTATAAGGATTAATCCTGATTATGGCATTACATATAAATGAATTCGCAGTTTGTTTTCAATTTATAAATGAGACTTTAATTACCAAATCTATAATCCTGTTCATAATATTTTATTGTTATTAACCAATAAAATATCGCCAAAAAAATTATAAGGCCTGTTATGAGTTTAATCAA
This sequence comes from uncultured Ruminiclostridium sp., assembly GCA_964462075.1. Classification (GTDB taxonomy): domain Bacteria; phylum Bacillota; class Clostridia; order DSM-8532; family DSM-8532; genus DTU059. The sequence continues at coordinate 2,521 of CAYWXN010000319.1, forward strand.
TGTAAAAATCGACCATGGAGATTACTGCTAAAAGTATTTTACCAATCTTTAAGAATGACATCCGTTATAATGACCGTTGACCCATCCTGCCATTATGAAGTAAACTA
>CAYWXN010000320.1:0-2625 GCA_964462075.1 uncultured Ruminiclostridium sp.
GCTCCGGCAATAGCACCCCTGTCCCCCCTGCACCTGCACCTGTTATCACAATATCCGAGGTCAAGAGCGAGCTTTTTGAAAATACGGAAGATATCAAGGTGGAAGCCGATGTTACTAGTGCCTTTGGTCAGTCGGTAGAAGTTAAGATTACCGACAGTACAGAATCAGAAAAAGAAGTATTTTCACTGGCAGGTGCCGATGACAAGGTATATCCCTTTGACATCAGCCTGTATTCCAAGGAAAGTAACCAAAAAGTTCAGCCTAAGGACGGCTACAGCGTAAAAATAACCATACCTGTTCCTGAAAAGCTTCTTGAAGACAGGGAACAAATCAAAGTAGTTTACGGCAAGGACGGTAAATTGGAAACCTTGAAGTCAGAGCTTATTGAAAAGGACGGCAAATGGTATATCATTTTTGAGGCAACTCATTTCAGCCCTTATGCTTTAGTTGTAAGCGCAAAACCTTCTGTATCCTGGACAAATCCGTTCAGCGATGTGAAGGAAGGAGACTGGTATTATTCGGCTGTCCAGTATGTAGCACAGAATGGTCTGATGTTCGGAACCGGCAGTAATACCTTCTCACCCCAACTTACTACAAACCGGGGCATGATTGCCACTATTCTATACAGACTAAGTGGCTCATCAGAAACCTTGCAAAGTACCTTTAAGGATGTAATCCCCGGCGCATACTATGCCAATGCGGTAGCCTGGGCTCAAGAAAAAGGCATCATCGCAGGATATGGGAACGGGATGTTTGGCCCTGAGGACAGCATAACTCGCGAACAGATGGCAACCATTCTCTGGAGATATGCAGGTTCACCTGTGGCAGCTGACAGCAAAGGTCTTGACGGATTCATGGATGCGGATGAAATATCTTTATATGCTAAGGATGCCTTAGCATGGATATACGAAAAGGGAATCATTTTAGGCAAGGGCAACGGAATCCTTGACCCTAAGGGAAAAGCCACAAGAGCAGAGGTAGCACAGATAATTTTTAACTTTACTCAAAAAGCAGACTTAACTGAATAAATATGAAAATCTTATTAAAAAGGTACCGCCGTTCATTTTATGCATTGCGGTACCTTTATGTTTGCTCATAAGCGCTATGCCATGAAAAGATTCTTCGGCCTTAAGGCCTCAGAATGACACCACTCAAAATAACATCATAAAATAAGATTACTTATACTTTTTAAACACCAAAGCTCCGTTATGGCCCCCGAAGCCCAGAGCATTTGATATAACATAATCTATGTCCTTATTTCGGCCTACATTGGGGATATAGTCCAAATCACATTCAGGGTCAGGCTCTTTAAGGTTTATGGTAGGAGGCAAGAAGCCTTCCCGAAGCGCCATAATACTGATAATAGCCTCAATACCGCCTGCGGCACCTAAAAGATGACCTGTCATTGATTTTGTTGAGCTGACAGGTATATTCTTGCAGTTGTCTCCAAATACCTTCTTAATACTTCTGGATTCCAGAGGATCGTTTAATGGCGTACTTGTTCCGTGAGTATTTACATAGCCGATCATATCAGGTGTGATGCCTGCATCATCGATAGCCATTTGTAAACACTTTACTCCTGCTTCACCCTCAGGGTCCGGGGCTGTAATATGGTAAGCATCGCTGGTAGCACCAAAACCCACAATTTCAGCTAAGATTTTGGCACCTCTGTTAACAGCGTGCTCATATTCCTCAATAACTAAGATTCCTGCGCCTTCACCCATTACAAACCCATCACGATTTTTATCAAATGGTCTGCATGCGGTATTAGGATCAGTATTTTCTGTCATTGCTCTCATGGAGCAAAATCCGGAAAATGCCAAAGGAGTAATGGCAGCCTCAGAACCGCCGGTAATCATTACATCGGCATGACCGCTTTGAATTATTCTCATAGCATCACCGATTGAATGATTTGAGCTGGCACAGGCTGTAACCACACAAGCATTATATCCCTTTATTCCGTACTTTATAGCAACCTGACCGGAAGCCATGTTTGCAATCATCATAGGTACAAAAAATGGGCTGACTTTTTTGGGACCTTTATCGAACAATGTCCTGCAATTATTTTCCAAAGTCTCCATTCCGCCAACTCCGGAACCTATAAGTACTCCTGCGCGGTATGGGTCCATTGTGGAAAAGTCAATCCCGGACATTGAAACAGCTTCTTTTGATGCCGCTACTGCATATTGAGTAAACAGGTCCATACGTTTAGCCTCTTTTTTGTCCATATAAGCGACTACATCAAAATTATCAATTTGAGCACCCACCTTAGTTGAAAAATCGGTTGTGTCAAATTTGGTTATGGTTTTAATTCCGCTTTTTCCTTCTTTTATTTCATTCCAGAAGGTCTTCACGTCGGTCCCGAGGGCATGAACAACGCCAAAACCTGTTATAACTACTCTTCTTTTCATCATTTTGGCCTCCTGATAAGTACAAGTTACTCTATTAAATAAATAAAATTATTATCTTCGTTGAGCAAAAATAAATATAAAAAGCCCCTACAATAAATTGTTGGGACTTTCTATAATAAAAACAAAAAATAGTTTTATTGATGTGCCTTAATGTATTCAACAGCATCACCAACAGATGCAATCTTCTCTGCTTCCTTGTCTGGTATTTCCAATT
>CAYWXN010000321.1:0-2607 GCA_964462075.1 uncultured Ruminiclostridium sp.
AAGTTCAGTTGGTTCATAGCATGAAGAATTCTTCTGTGAACCGGTTTTAATCCGTCTCTTACATCAGGAAGAGCCCTGTCTACGATTACGCTCATTGCATAATCGATAAAGGATTGCTTCATCTCTGCTTCAATATCTACCGGAATTATTCGATTAGCATTTGGATTTTCTATGTTTCCGCCGTTTTCGGACATTTATTATGCTTCCTTTCATATACAATAATATTGTATCCATTTTTTATATGCGTAACATATTCTATTTTAATAAACATTTTCTTTTATGTCCATCTTTAAAAAAAGACCCGCCTTTTTAGGGCAGATCAAAAATGGAGATCGTCACATTTTAACGATAATAAAGATTTCACCCACCTCCTAGGTAGCGGGTAGAGATTTATATCCTCCTTAAGTTTTAACGACTCAGAACCCGTTGAAGTTCATTCGACTCAGCTTTGCTCTGCTCAGGATGCTATTACACTTTGATTTAGGTAACGGGTGAGGTCGTTTTTATTTTTGAAATTATTTATTTTATTGAGCCTTTCTTAGGTCTTCTTTTTTAGGTATACGCACTATAAACTCCAAAAATTCGCCCCGGTCAATCTGGGCTGCTCGTGCATTTACTCCCGACTTTTTCATGGTATCTATTGCCTGACGGATGGTATTGACAAAAATTCTTATATCTTTAATGGACTTAGTTACACGTCCCTTATATTCTTCTGATTTACCCTGATTGCAATACTTGTCCAATGCCTTCTGAACAAGCTCCTCTGTTTTTCTTACATTCAGGCCTCTGTCACAAACCTTTTGCAATACTTTTAATTGTATTTGTTCATCTTCTATTTTTAAAAGTGCCCTGGCATGTCTTTCGGTAAGACCATTATCGGATAAAATTTTCTTAACCATAGGGGACAGTCTGAGTATTCTGATTTTGTTGGCAATTGTAGATTGACTTTTCCCAATCTTTTGTGCCAGCTCTTCCTGAGTCAGCCCATGCTCTTTTATTAAATTCCGATAACCCTCTGCCTCTTCCATATAACCTAAATCTTCTCTTTGGAGGTTTTCAATAAGTGCCATAATAGCCGAATCGTCTTCCCCGATATCAACAATTATGGCAGGAACCTCCTTATGACCAGCCATTGCAGCTGCTCTCAGCCTTCTTTCCCCTGCCACAAGCTCAAAATGCGTGTTGTTTACTTTTCTTACATTAATCGGCTGAATAACACCATATTGCTGTATTGATTGGCATAACTCATCCATGGTAGAATTGTCGAATTTCCTTCTGGGTTGATATGGATTGGGTCTTATCAGATCAATAGAAATCATTGTTATCTTTTTTTCTTCTGATTTCTTTTCTTCGTATTTTCTCTCTAACCCAGGAAATCTTAATTTTGTTGCAATCATAGGGCACCTTTCCTTTCATCCTCTTTTGTGTATAAGCACATTTTTACATCAATAAGAGAATTCGCCCTTTGAATGCCTCATCCTTTTTTTATTGAGAAGTAAATATCGCACAAAGCCCTATATAATGCGGCTTTCGCTATTATTTGATGGGTTGTTTTGTCGGCTTACCGCTTTTCCTTGGATAATTTGTTGGTGTATGTCGACATTTTTTTATTAATATAAGGTATCTTTCAATATCACTATTGGGAAGAGTAAAAATTTTAACATCCTCAATTTCTCCTCCTAATATATCAAGAGCTTTCTGTGACTCCTTTAGTTCCTCTTTAGCATCTGGCCCTTTCATTGCAATAAACATGCCCCCAATACTAACAAAGGGTAAACAATATTCCAATAAGACCGGAAGATTAGCGACTGCTCTGGCAGTTACAAAATCAAAGCGCTCTCTGTATTTTTTATCAACCCCGAAATCCTCGGCCCTGCCATGAACAGAGACGATGTCTTTTAGCATGAGGTTACAACATATTTCATTAAGAAATTTAACCCTTTTGTCAAGCGAATCCAGTAAGGTGACTTTAAGGTTATCCCTTATTACTTTCAAGGGTATCCCCGGAAAACCGGCTCCTGTTCCCACATCTATAAGAGTCTTAGTTTCATCCGGAATAAGTTCTGCAATTGACAGCGAATCCAAAAAGTGCTTGATTACGATACCCTCCGGGTCTGTAATAGCAGTGAGATTTATTTTTTCATTCCACTCGGCCAGTAACCGGGCATACTGTGAGAACTTATCTATTTGTGCATTTGACAATAAAATACTATATTCCTTTGCGCCTTCTTTTAGTAAATCTTTATTTTTTTCACTCAACATATGTTCGCGATCCTTTCAGAATTTTTTGCGTTTCCCGTACCATGATAAATGAATTCGGGAAGGGGAAACGTAAAGGAACCGCTGCCGAAGGTCATGTGTGTTAGCGGAGCATGGATTGCGTAGCGCGCGAATAATTTCCGGATGAAATTCCTGAGCGCACACATGACTTCGGCTAAAGGTTCATAATACTGCATTTAGAGAGCAACAACTAACTCTTTCGCTTCCGGCTTTCTAAATATACTAAAAGCACCGATATATCAGCAGGTGACACTCCGGAAATCCTTGAGGCTTGTCCGAGTGATACGGGCTTTGTGGCATTAAGTTTTTGTCTGGCCTCTAAACACA
>CAYWXN010000322.1:0-2607 GCA_964462075.1 uncultured Ruminiclostridium sp.
TGAGAATAGCTGTGCTAAGCGGCAAGGGCGGCACAGGAAAAACGTTGGTATCGGTGAACTTAGCTGCGGTAGCCAAAACATCGACATATATAGACTGTGATGTTGAAGAGCCAAATGGTCATCTATTTCTTAAACCTAAAGGAATTCAAGAGGAAGAAATATCAGTGAAAATTCCAAAGGTGAATAATGAACTATGCAACGGATGCCGGAAATGCGTTGATTTCTGCAAGTTCAACGCCCTTGCCTATATTAAAAATAAACTGATTGTATTTGAAGATGTATGCCACTCCTGCGGCGGCTGTATATTGGTTTGCCTTGAAAAGGCACTAACAGAGAAAGAAAAAGTAATCGGCAAAGTTCAAAAAGGAATTTCCGGTGATGTGATGGTATGGACAGGAATACTGAACACCGGTGAAGCTACGGGCATTCCTATCATAAAAAAGCTGCTTGCTTCGGACAATTCTCGGGGAGACCGGCTGACGTTTATCGACTGCCCTCCCGGAAGCGCCTGTATCGTAATGGAAAGCATTAAAGATGCAGATTATTGTATATTGGTAGCCGAACCGACATTGTTTGGTGTTCATAACCTCAACATGGTATATGAGCTGGTCAAGTTATTTAATAAGCCTTTCGGGGTTGTTCTCAATAAATGTTTGGAAGAAGAAAATCCGGCAGAGAAGTTTTGCTTAGAAAAAAGTATCAAGATTATAGGTCGGATTCCATTTGACAATGAACTCGGAACCTTGAATTCGAATGCAGAGATTGCCGTAAATAAAAATGAAAAATACCGTGAACTGTTCTCTTCCCTGCTAGACTCAGTGATAAAGGAGGTGCAGTATGAAACAACTACTAATCCTTAGTGGAAAAGGCGGCACCGGAAAGACAACCATAGCAAGTGCGTTTATAAAGCTTGCTGATGCCAAGGCATATGCGGATTGTGATGTGGATGCACCTAACCTGCACCTTATAACTGGATGGAATGCTGAACCGGAAAAAACAGACTATTATGGGTTGCCAAAAGCGGAGATAAATACTGACCTGTGCATTGAATGCGACCAATGCAGACAAAACTGTCGGTTTAAAGCGATCAAAGCAGAGCCGCACTATAAGGTTGATCCTTTTGCCTGCGAAGGTTGTGGCGTCTGCGAGTATGTTTGCCCTGTGGGAGCAATAGCTTTGAAACCGGCAGTGGCTGGGGAGTTAATGTTGTATTCTGATCGGGAAAAAGTATTTTCAACGGCACAGCTAAAAATGGGCAGTGGCACCTCCGGAATGCTTGTCACCGAGGTGAAAAAACAGATGAAGTCAGCAGCACTTTATGCCGAACTGGCCATTATAGATGGATCTCCTGGAATAGGCTGCCCCGTTATTGCTTCAATTAGCGGTATGGATATGGTTTTGATCGTTGCAGAGCCTTCCATATCAGGTATTAGCGATATGGAGCGCATAATAAATACAGCAGCTAAATTCGGAACTAAGACAGCCGTATGTGTAAACAAATATGACACCAACATTAAAAACACAGAAAAGATTGAACAGTTTTGTACAAGACAAGGGCTACCTTTTATCGGTAAGATACCTTTTGACTTTAACGCCGTGAAAGCCATTAATAATGGTCAAACTATTGTAGATATAGACTGCACATCGGGGACAGCAGTTAAAATAATGTATGAAAAGGCTATGAAACTGATTTTTGAAGAGGGTGATGGGTCAAAATGATTATTAAAGTTTTAATTGAAAATACATATATTTCAGAAGACTATGCCAGTGAACATGGGCTTAGCCTGTATATAGAAACAAAGAACCATAAGATATTGTTTGATGTAGGTGCAAGTGAGTTGTTTCTTAAAAATGCTAAGAGGCTTGGTGTAAATATCGCCGATGTTGATTTTCTAGTAATCTCACATGGACATTACGACCATGGCGGAGGATTAAAAGCATTTTTAAAAGAAAACACGAAAGCTGAGGTGTTTATACACCAGCTTGCATTTGATAAACACTATTCCATGCGTCAAGATGATAAATTAGATTTTATCGGACTTGATGAGGATCTAAAACAAAACAAACAAATTGTACTAACGTCAGACAGATTCTTTATCAGTAAAGGAATCCAGGTATTCTCGAATATTAATCAAAGGGAGCCTCGGCCAAAATCCAATAGTGGGTTATTAACTGAGCAAAATGGGCAAACGACGGATGATACCTTTGACCATGAACAAAACCTTGTGATTGAGGAAGACGGAAAGTCCCTATTGGTCACAGGCTGCGCTCATAATGGCATTGTTAATATACTTGAGCATTTTCACTCAATCAAAGGACGAATGCCCAGCTATGTAATAGGCGGATTTCATCTTTTCAGTCGCTCTGGCGGAAATGAGGACTCTGATGCGATAGATAGAATTGGTAAGTACCTAATGAATACAAAAGCAAAGTATTATACCTGTCATTGCACAGGCATGGAACCGTATAAAATGCTTAGATCTACTATGACTGATAACATTGATTATCTGTCATCTGGTAGTGTAATAGAAATTTAAAAAAGGAGCTAAATTTATGAGCGAAAATTGCAATCAAAGCTGCAGCAGTTGTTCGGAGGACTGTGCAGAA
>CAYWXN010000323.1:0-2606 GCA_964462075.1 uncultured Ruminiclostridium sp.
TAAGGAAGTCAGCTCCTGCTCTAACGCATATGATTATCAGGCCGGAAGGGGAAATATAAGATTCCGCCGCAAGGAAAGCAAAAAGATAGAGCTGGCGCATACTCTTAATGCATCCGGCCTTGCTACAAGCAGAGTACTTCCCGCATTAGTTGAACAATACCAACAGGAAGACGGAAGCGTTATTATTCCTGAAGTCTTAAGAAAATGGATGGGTGGCAGAGATCGTCTGTACCCGAAGAAGAAATAATGTTTTCGCATTGTGGAACTTTAGCCGATGCCACGCGTGCCGCTCAGGAATTTCATCCGGAAATTATTCGCGCCGCGCCGCTAATCCAAAACGACAAGCAGGCTTGTCGTCTGCCCGCTTCACGCATGGCATCTTCAGCGGTTCCTATCAATGTTAAATATAGTACTTGCTACAGGTCAACTGAGAAAAACGGACAAAATTTCGAATGATAAGCTATTGAACAGGCTTATCATTCTTCTTTAGAGGTTTCCTGGTTCCGTCAGGTTCTACGATAACAACATTTTCAAGCGTACATTTCAAACTTTGTCTGAACTCGGCAATATATTTCTTCCTAAGTGCCTGTTGCTCCAGCTTTTCTTCCTCGGTGAGCCCTTCACACTTAGCTTTTCGCGATAATTCATTTATTCTGTCAATTCCGTATTTATCCACAAAAGTCCTCCGGTTATTTAAAGCGTATATTTATTATAGCCTAAAATATTATGGTAAAGCAATTTTATGAAATTAATATATAGAGAAGCCAACCCATTAGCGAAATATAGATTTCAAGCGAGCTTAATATTTAATTTAAGCCCGCTTCTTTTATGGTTAAGTTCTGTAGTTTATAAGGTTTTCAGAAGCACTGGAAGGATCGGATCTCTCGCAGATCTATCCCAAAATAGTTCCATCTAAAACCGTTCCATCTAAAACCGGCAACAGATCTTGGCCCGACAAATGTGGGATAGAACCAAAATGGACTTATTTGATATGGCCAAATAAATGTAAATCTGAAAAGACAATTAGCAATAGCGCCAGGATCAACCGCAAAGGTACCTATAGGCATCTGAGGTATAAAGGCAGGCGGTGGCCCTGAGGGAGGACCATCTGAAGGACGCTGCGGTGTAAACGGAGTAAATGGAGTAAACGGAACTAAAAATCTGAATATATCAAATGGAGTACCACGTCTGAAATCGCGTCTGTCCCTGTCCCTATCTCGATCCCGATCCCTGTCTCTATCTCGGCCTCTATTCCTGTCTCTGTCAAATTGTTGAAACATGATCTAATCTCTCCTTTCGTGTGGCGTTAATACAATATATGGTCAAGCCTGCAAAAGGTTACGAAGTAAAAAAAGATAAGGCTAGGGAAAGAACTAGGAATAACAAAAGAGCTATCGCAGGATTGGTGATATTCTGGGCGAACAGCCCATATAAAACTTGCTAAAAATATAACAGATTAAATTATTTGCTCCTTAAAACTTAATTGAAAAGAAGGATTATCCTGAATTATGTAAGAAGCTTTCGTTCTATTGATGAGGTCTATTAATGTATTAATAATATCCATTATATCTTCTTGCTTGGATATAGAAACAGAAATTACATTTTGCCTTAGATGGGGTTCAGGGCACAATTTTAATAATCCGGGGGAAGAAATCCAAAATAACTGGAATTGCTTGAACCAAAGAGGCGAGGGATTGATGTCCATAGATGCTCTGATAACTAATTTTTCTTCTTTGCTCTTTCTGACGTATTCTTTAATAACCGATACATAGTTTACCTTCATAATTCTACCTGCCTGTTTCCAAAAATTATTTCAGCGTTTGGTTATTCAAAATACTTTAGTATATTCAAAACAGCTTGATCTAATAACAAAAATTTTTCATGTCGCGTATAATCTGATGTATTTCCAATAAAAATGTTTACAATTATTTTTATATATTGTTATGATATAATTCTATATATTAATAATATTTATGTGGTTCACATATCATTATATTTAATAAAAAACTTATATATTCCGGATAAAAGCGAAAGGAAGAACACAACAATGTTGACAGATATCGATATTGCTCAAAATGCAAAATTATTACCTATTGAAGAAATAGGCAAGAAGCTGGGAATTGATCGGGAGGATCTAGAGCTATACGGGGATTATAAAGCCAAAATAAAAGATAGTGTTTATAATGGCTTGAAGGATAAGAAAAGCGGGAAACTGGTATTGGTAACCGCTATAAATCCAACACCGGCTGGGGAGGGAAAGACAACTATAACGGTGGGCCTCGGGCAAGCACTTGAGAAAATTGGGAAAAAGGCTATTATTGCGCTTAGAGAACCTTCTTTGGGTCCGGTTATGGGAATTAAAGGCGGAGCTGCCGGCGGAGGCTATGCCCAGGTCCTGCCTATGGAGGATATTAATCTACATTTTACCGGAGATATGCATGCAATAACAGCAGCTAATAATCTGTTATCAGCGATTTTGGATAACCATATACATCAGGGCAACAGACTGAAAATTGATTCAAGAAGGGTAGTTTGGAAACGCTGCATGGACATGAATGATCGAGCCCTTCGTCAGATTGTGGTCGGTATGGGCGGAAAGGCAAACG
>CAYWXN010000324.1:0-2605 GCA_964462075.1 uncultured Ruminiclostridium sp.
CACCCGTTACCAAAATCATAGATTTTGAACCGGGTCAGAGAACATGGGACATGTTCTCTAGTCATTGAAACTCGAGACGGGGGATATGCCCCCGCCTGAGATAATAATCCCTACCCGCCACCTAAGAGGTGGGAAAATCTTCATTCTCGTTATCGCATATTTATGCAAATATAATTTTATCTATTGTATACAATCTTGCGGTACCCGTCAAGAGTTATTTTGCAATTTCACAAATCAAATATTTCACTTTATTTATTATTTATAAAAACTTAAAAGTACTGATTGTTAGAGTTATTCGTACAGTTTTATTTTAATTTAGTTTACCGTAACTCTATTACAAGAATGCATGCAATGACATTCAAACTAAAAAAACTTGCAATTTAATGCAAGTTTTTTGCTAATTAAGGAGAATCCCGTCCCATTATGAAAAGCCCTGTATGCTGATGTTTCTAGTATTCCCTTGTTGCTTTATACTTTTCTCTATCTTTTTCCATAGTAAATTTCTTATTATTTTTCTTTAAAACCGAGTCATATGTTGAGTCAATAACAATCCACCTGTTTTCATCAGCCAAATACACTTCATTCCAAGCATGATATCCGTTAACCAAATCCGAATATCCTTTTATAAGTTTAGTTGGAATGTTTTGACTTCTGAGCATTGACGCCAAAACAGCTGAATAATCATAACAAATGCCTTTTTTATCCTGATAGACTTTTTCAATATTAGGGACATATGTTGTATCAATATTATTTATCTTGTTATAATCGTAACTGAATGTATCGACTACAAAGCCGTATAATGCAATAACCTTTTCCTTATCGGTTTTAAGGTTCTTGGTTAACTCTTCGGCTTTTTCGATAATATCCATCTCAGAATTCCAGTTTACAGTTTGTATAGAGGCTTTAAAAACCTCCAAAATGTTCTCTATCTTTGCTTTAATACTTTGAGTTTTAACTTGACGATAACGACTATCTGCCACATTCTCAAAAATAGAAATCTTATACTCACCTTCGCCCATCTGCAAAGGAAAATATTCAAATTTATCCCGTCCGAAAAGGTCGTAATCATATTTGTTAGTACTATTCTGAACTCTTGTCTTAGTCCTTTTCTGAGTAGAAGGTATATATCTTGCTCCAACCGAGCCATTCTCCGATTTAGAATTATCAAAGTTATTATTTTGTCCTACTGACGCATAGGAGCATACTGAAAACAATAAGAAAAACACTAACATTAATACTGATAGCTTTATCTTTTTCATATCGTTTCACCTCCATTAAATAAAAGTATACCTCTACTTCATATAATTTACCAACACTTCTTAACAACAAAACATTACAAATATATTTCTAATAACTCCAAAACCTGCGGGATACATGGAGTATTATGATTCTTTATTATGTAATCAGAAGCTTCTTTAACAGCTGGTGTCGCATTATCTACCGCAATACCTAAATCGGCTGCTCGTATCATTTCCAGGTCATTGTCATTATCACCGATTGCTACCAATAAGCGCCAGCTATCACCGTAAATAGATTTCAGCTTATGCAGTGCGGCACCCTTTGACGCACTCTTCTCCATTATATCCAATAGCTCGTTCTCTGAAAACACTATATTGAGATCTGTTCTGCTCAGTTTCTCCAAATCTGCTTTTATCTTTTCCAGAGTCTCATGTTTATCTAAGAATAGTATTTTCACCCATTCTCCCGGGATATCCTCCCATGGAGCTTCTTCAACTTCGAGGCCTTCTCTGTCGAGCTGTTCTCGTACAATGTCGTTAGGATTAAATACATATGCCTTCCCGTGCATATTTATCTCACAACATGTTTCAGGATATTCTGCCATAATCTTTTTCAGTACCGGCCTAAGATCATCAGGCATTGTAGTTTTATATAAAACTTCTTTGGAATTTGTATCATAAGCCATTGCGCCATTAAAAAAGATAGACGGTACATTCATATAAAGATCGGGAATTTTAACGGTAGTCGTTCTTTCCATACGTCCGGTAGCTACACCGAATCGGCCGCCCTGTGAAATAAAGTTAGTAATTGCGTCCAAATTTTCTTTTGATAATTCTCTTTTGTCATCCAGGAGTGTTCCGTCAAGATCACTGAAGATTACAATGCCGTCATATTTCATATTGCTTTTATTCCTTTTTCATATCATTGTATTTAAACGGTTTTGTATCGCGTATAAAAATTCCTTGGTGTTCACAATCTTCTTATTCTCAAGTTCTGATAGTGCAACCAAATCCTTTGTCATAATACCCTCTTCTATAGTTTGCAGGCACGCTTTGTCAAGCATATCCGCGAAGTTTACAAGCTCAGGGATATTATCAAGCTGGCCCCTTTTTCGTAAAGCTCCGGTCCAGGCGAAAATAGTTGCCACCGAATTAGTTGAGGTTTCTTTACCTTCAAGATGTTGGTAATAATGACGCTGAACGGTGCCATGGGCTGCTTCATATTCATAATATCCCTCAGGTGAAACCAAGACCGAGGTCATCATGGCAAGACTTCCGAAGGCCGAGGCAACCATATCTGACATAACATCTCCGTCATAGTTTTTACATGCCCAGATAAATCCGCCTTCAGAGCGCATTACCCTTGC
>CAYWXN010000325.1:0-2603 GCA_964462075.1 uncultured Ruminiclostridium sp.
CTCGTCGGGCTCATAACCCGAAGGTCGTGTGGTTCAAATCCCGCCTCCGCAACCATAGAACCCTATGGGTTCATTCAAAACCGCTTGTTCAGCAGAACAGGCGGTTTTGCTATTGTGACCACAACAACGGCAATTACTAACAACGAATTGAATGGCGGCTATGCGATGGAATCATTCGCTGAAAATTATTATTTGTATGGAAGATGCCTGAGTGAACTTGGAAGGCATGAAGAAGCCATGGAAACCTGGCAAAAGGGACTGAGCCTGAAAGATGAGCCCGGGAACCACAAGTGAAGGGAAAAAATCAAGTACACTATCATGCATTTATGAATAAACAAGAACTGACAATGTGATTTACAAACCAAGGGATTCTGCGAATATTTTATGCAATTATGAGGACTATAAAGCTATTTATAGGGACATAATACAAATGGTTTTTTCCTTTTGTCTAGGAAATTTAATGTTAATTCTGATTTGCGTAACTAAAAAGAAAGAAGTAAGAAAATGAAGAACAAAGAGGCAAAGAACTTTTTTAGTAATTGGTGGGTATGGTTAGTTTGGTTTACTATAACAGGTTTAAATCCACCATTAGGAATCATATTGTTACTTGTAATGATTGGATTTATCATTTATTGCAATTTATATTTTAAGGGTGAAAAATTCAAGTCTATTAAACAAAATATCAGCTCATATATCGCTGATTGCAATGAACTAAACAGCCATATTGAAGAATTAAGAAGCACATACGCAGATACCAAAAAAACGGATTATGGTGAAGCGTCTTTTCAAAATATTAGTCGCTATAATTACAATAAAAAAGGTATTCAAAACGCAAAATATGAACCTAATGTTTATGATTGTTCGCGTACAGTTTGTGATAATGCTAGAAAACAACCATTTAAATATATTTGTAAATATTTCAACATCAATGCTACTGAGGAATCGTTAGAACAATTTGAAAATGTGCTAAACAATTTCATCTCTGCTGAAGAAGGTAAAATCTTTTCAATAAATAAAAAAAATAAAATCATGAACAGTATCTCAAAGGATATTAACTGGCTTGTAAAAAGGCTGTATAAGAAACGGTTGGAGAAAGAATTAGGGTTTAGTGAATTCAGATTTAACGAAATATATTTTCCAATATTTTCATTTAGATATATCAGTGCCGGTGGAAACTCTGGAACGAAATTTGACATAGTAATGGACATCAGTATGTTAGAACGTTTTATCAATTACCTTGCGGATTTGGTGAAATTCAAAAAGAGTGTAGAAGGTCAGCGCCGCTTAATGACACCTAAACTAAGAAAGTACATTATTGAGCGTGACTTTAACACATGCCAAAAATGTAGTAACTCAACAGCAAACGAGCCAAATTTACTTCTTGAAGTAGACCACAAGGTGCCTGTATCAAAAGGTGGCATTACAACGGAAGACAATCTACAGACATTATGTTGGAAATGCAACCGCCATAAAGGTGCAAAAACAGCATTCAATTAAAAACAATGCAAGTCAACATCATATAGTTGGGGATATCCATAAGGTTTTGTTTTCCTTTAAACTAAAGTTTTCTGGCTTTCTATAAAATATTAAAGGGGGTAGCCTGTTTATGCCAAAGTAAGAAGGAGCGCCTTTTTTGCAAGCTTGTAAAGCTCCTCTGTCGCCAAACGGGTTTTTGCAACGATATCGCCGGAGCCTTTAGGGAAGAGGTAGAACATTTTATCCTGATCTCCGAGGCAGATCATATCTCCGATTTCATACCAGTTGTAATCGGCATATAACCCATATGTAGCAATCGGTCGCTTCCGAAAATCAATTTTTCCATCACAGCCGGTCAGGTGAAACCCTTCGGCTGAATGTTTCAGCTTACCGCATCCAACCTTGTAGATTTGTTTGAAATCCACCATCATATAAATATCAACATCTGTGTCCAGATGATATTCCCCGCGCTCAATTTCACCCCGGACTTCATTGCGCTCCCATGCATACCAATCCGGAACATGATCAAAAGCGGAATCTCCATCCAGCGCAGCAAGGTATCCCAACTCTGTCAACTCATATACTTTGTTGCAGGAATTACAGGTCAAATGAATTCCCTTGCCGGTCATCTGTCCTTCCTTTCCGCAGTGAGGGCATTTATAAAGCACACGATTCAATCCGTCAGCACGGAAGGGTTCGGAAATCCGTATTCCGTTTTTTTGCTGCCATCGAAAATTGTCAAACGTGAACACATTTTTGAGAATTTTGTTCACCTCTTCAACCGGTTTTTCGGCAATTTCATCCGGGGAAAGCAGGTAGGTAACATCTGCACTGACTTGAACCTTCCGGATTTGCAGATTATTGTATAATGGATCCCTTGCAAATGCACCATGGGTAATGATGGATACGACCGGGACCTTAAGAAACTTCAGGCACTTGCCAAGGCTGTCGGGCAGCGGTGTCTGAGTGCCGTCAAAGGAGTAGCTTGCCTCCGGATACATTAAAACGGGGCATTTCAACTCGTGAAGGGCATAATGCATGTCTCGCGCCAGCTTTATTTCCGAAACAAACTTCTCGGTCGGAATGCAGCCAAGTCTTCGAATCAGCCATTCCTGCCCGACAAAGCC
>CAYWXN010000326.1:0-2595 GCA_964462075.1 uncultured Ruminiclostridium sp.
ACTATAAGCTCTCCCCATGATATCATTTCATCAAACATAGCACATCCTCCTTTAGTTACTATTCTTCGTATTAGAAATAGTATTTATAGTATTTCTGACTTCTTTTAGCTCCGTTTCCCGTCTGGTCAGTTCTATTCGAAGCTGGGATTCTCTTTCCTTAAGTTTGGCGTTCTCAGCTTTAATTCTTTGTGTTTCTTCCTTTAGCTCCTGATATTTCTTTTTAAGCTCCGTTAAATCGCCCGATATGTTTTTTAGTTCCTCACTTGCCCGGTACATATCATCAGCCATATTAACGGCAGCTAGAACAGACGCCATTGATGTGCTCAGAAGATGGTTTTTCCTTGTAACCTCCAAAACCTTTCTGTCAACGAAAAGAGCTATTTTTTGTATATATTCTGGAGACTCTGTCCCTGTTAACACATATTCATTCCCTGCAATACGAACAGTTACTTTATTTTTCTCATCCAAGATACCAGCTCCATTCAAACATTTTTCTCTTGTGTAATGCCCATAAAGTTTTATTTATTACTATTATACATGATTGTTACGGTAGTAACAATTATGTTAGAACAAGGTTGGCTGTTATTTATTTTTCATACTTTTCTTTTAGAAATTGCCCGAATCTTATATCTACATCCAGAATATGATGCTCCAGCCAATTGCTTAAAAAATCCAGCACTTGCGAGATAGTCTTATTCTGATTTTCATCTAATTCATATAAATTTATCGCTATTACTTTATTCACAAAACTTTTATGCTCGAGAATCTGTATTTTTGTATTGAAAGAATCATAACCGTGCTCTTCAAACATCTTTTCCTCATAACCAAAGTGGTATACAGCGTAATCTTTTAGACTGGAAAAAATCTCTACAATATTGTCATAGCGATCGATATGATCATCATATAAAGACAGCTCATTCATTTCATTAATCATATCCATCAATTTTTTATGCTGTTCATCAATAGTTTTGTCATAACAACTGTACTCAGGTTTCCATTTGATAACCATTTTAAACCAATCCCCCCAAATAAAACTGATCAATCTCTCTTTGTGCTAATCAGCCAATAATTCTTGCTTTTTCGACAAATTTCTTATATAATTTTAATAACACTAATACCTTAACATACTTTTACCTCCTTTTTAGCACATTTTTTTAGTTTGGCCTGTTGATAACAGGCCTTGTTTTTATAGATATAAATTCTATTTACAAATCCTCTGCTTTTATTTCCTGGACGCTTTTTTCAATCTTTTTCTTAAGCCTTTGAAGAGCATTATCCACCGATTTGACCGGCTTTTTAAGCTGCTTTGCAATATCGTGATAGTTGATACCTGCTAAATACTTTTTCAATACTTCTCTTTCGAAAGGACTCAGCAACTCGGTTACCATACTTTCAATAACCGTATAATCCTCCTTGTTAATAAAAAGTTCCTCCGGATCGGCAATAGATCCTTCTTGAACTAATTCGATCAGAGACTTCTCGGATTCCTCGTCAAAGACCCTTCTGTTGAGTGATACATAAGAATTCAAAGGTATGTGTTTTTGCCTTGTAGCTGTTTTAACAGCGGTAATAATTTGCCGCGTAATACAGATTTCTGCAAATACTTTAAACGGAATGTTTTTATCATCCTTGTAATCACGGACTGCCTTGAACAGACCAATCATGCCTTCCTGAACAATATCCTCTCTGTCGGCACCCACCAGAAAATAGCTCCTGGCTTTAGCTCTCACCAGAGGCTTGTACTTTTCGATAAGATGTTCCATTCCGCGTTTGCATCCTGAATGTACATATCCCAAAACTTCTTCATCGTTCATGCTAAGATAGTTATTTCTAGATTTCTCCCGGTAAGGCACTGCTTTATTCCTCCATGGTTTAAAAATCCGGCGGGCTTTTTTTGAATACCAAGCTTTTTACGTTGATATTAAGTACATTTACATTAAAACTCGCAAACTTGTCCAGTTCCTTAATGATTTGTTCTCTGGCTGTTTTAACTGCTTCCAGTAAATTATATCCAAATACCATTATAACATCCATATCGATATAAAGTCCATCAGGGCTGTTGTTGGTACGGAATCTGCTCACTTTATCCATCTGGGGCATAATTGCTATTATGTAATTTACCAATTGGTATATTGCATAATCAGATATGATATAATTGCCAAAATAACTGAATGTCGGCCTTACCACAGACTTTTCGCCGATATTCTGAAACTGGCCCTTTCCCTTTCTTCTAAAAATCTGAAGCGGGTCTAAAAAATATCCCGAAAATTGCTTCTTTAACTGCATAGCGGGAACAGGAATAACGTGTTTGCCCTGCTTTATTCGGGTTTTCTTTGCCTGTTCTATCTCATACGGACTGGCTACATCTTCGATATATATTCTTTGATCATACTCTCCGAGTTCTAAGACCTCGGCAATTTTATCAACCATTCCGTCTGATGTCCCCAAAACAAGAATACCCTGTGGATTATGCGTTTTGATAGCTTTTTTTATATCTTCCTGATGCTCTTCTTCTAAAAACAGAGCAACCTTTATCGAGCTGATTCTAGACGGAGCTTTTTTAGCAGATTTTCCGGCTACAATTGAATTCTCATG
>CAYWXN010000327.1:0-2573 GCA_964462075.1 uncultured Ruminiclostridium sp.
TTATTGTAAGCGAATCGATAGCTCAGAATGGTCTTGTTATATACAGAGGGCGTATCAAAAATATTGATCCGCTAAGAAGTATAACTCTTGAGTCCTTTGTAGAACTTGATGGTGTAAACTGGGAATTCACAAACACCCCGAAAACATTTGATATTGATCTTTCGGTAAGCCGCCTTGTTGAAAATGACGGAGTCGGTAATATGCGCAGTCTTAATGCAACCTATGTAAACCAAAGTGTTTATATAGTTGCGGAAGGAAGTAAAATCTTCTTAATGAGCACTGCCCCATATGTTGATAAGCCGGTGAGGGGACGTGTTGCAGGCATCACAAAGGATAACGGCGAAAACAGTGATGAAAACGACAATGAGGGTACAGAAACAATTACTTCATCAGTCTTGAAGCTTACCGAGGCCAGTATTTATGACGATGGAAGCTACGTTTGGGATACAAGCCCGAACTTGAGTCTGACCATACCTTTTAACTCCATTATCATTAAAAATGGACAAATAAGAACAATTTCCTCGATAAAACCCGGGGAAGAGGTCAGAATTATGCGCCATAATCAAAGTGGCGAGGGTATTATTGTACTGTGCCAATAAGACATTACGGAGGTATAAATCATGAAAAAATGCAGCTATAAAATATTTACAGTTATATTGACCATAATTATTGCCATGACTCCGCTTAATGCACTGGCTGTTGAGGGGACCATGGGGTTTTCAGGCGGAATTTCAGTTGTAGATCCGATTGAAAAGAGCGAATATCAATATTCTGAGATGTGCTTTATAACCGGAGTCCCCGTTATACTTAACGGGACCCTTACTATAAAGAAAACCGACAAGAATGATGTGGTAACAGCCACATATACCTATAAGCTTAGTAATACAGAAGCTGATACTACTTTGAATAGAGTAGTAATCTATACAACAACAAGAGAAACCAAAGTAAACGGGCAGATAACAGAATCTACTAAGCTAAGCCGTACACCTACAGAAGTAATCAATGTCAGCGGAAAAACATACAGATTAATTGATTCCGGTTTTACCCAATCTATGATTACAGATCCTAAAGCCGCAATAAATTATCATACAGGTGAATTCAGTGAAAGAAAAGTATATGCAATAGGAACCGATGTGACTCAGGATACCGTAACCGTCACACAATCGGGAAGAACCTATGCTTATGATCAGCATTGGAGCAGCACCGAAACCCAAAGAATAAATATGGTGGTAGAAACAGATATAAAGAGTGCCGATCCTCCTGTTAACTGGGGCGGAGCAGCCGAAATAGTTGTATCAAGTGCAACACTTTATCAGGTCGATTATGCAGAGAATGAGCCTACTCACATAAGCTTTAATGGCGGATATGTTAAAAAACAATGGATGGAGTCGACCTTGGATTATACTGCACGGCTACCGGAATTTGATAAGAACGGTCTTCCTACAGATGTTTTAAAGACTTATAAAGACACCCAGAGCTTAGGTACACAAATGGAGCTGTCGAGACTAATGGTTCCTAACATTAAACATCTAAATGGTTATTGGGCTGAGGAGCCCATCAGTGTTTTGTTTGGCCTTGAAATCCTTCCTGGAAACGGAGAAAACTTTAATGTAGGCCGATATTTAACCAGAAGAGAGTTCGTAGGAATACTCATGAATGCTCTTAAGGATATTCCCATAGATCCGGATGTCAGAACCACAACAACAAACACAAGAAGGACCTCTAGCAAAAAGGCTCCCGAAATATCACCATTTAAGGATATCGAGCCGGGAGACCTATACTATGATGAAATCAAAGAAGCTTATCAAAAAGGTATAACCAGCGGCAACGGAAATGGAAATTTCGGCCCTAATGTCTATATTACCAATGCAGAAGCTATTAAGATGATTGTTACGGCTTTGGGGTTAGAAAATCTGGCCCCTTATCCGCAAGCGGCAACACCGTTCACCGATAATGACAGCATTCCTGCTTATGCTCGCAATTCTGCATCGGTGGCAGCAATTTTAGGCATAATAGAACCTGACTATATGGGCAGATTCAATCCGTCAAATCGCCTGACAAATGAAAACGCAGCTAATTTGATCTTTGATTTAATTAATTATATGGGCAATGAATTGATAAAAGATTATAGAGACAGAATGATTGATTTTTAGATTTAAATATAGAGAGGGATTATTATGAAAAAACTTAAAGGTCTTGTAAGTCTGATTTTGGTTATATGCTTTATTTTTACTGCTTCTCCCATAGCAAATGCCCAGGAGTACGGTTCGTACCTTGAAGCAATGCTGGGATTTATGACAGAAATGTACTATGAAGGTTATACTGATGAAGAGGCTTTGACTGCTGCTTTAAAGGGAATGTTTTCACAACTGGATGATTATTCCGAATTCAATGATAAGGAAGAAACAAAAATCTACATTAATAATCTCAGCAACACGTATGAGGGAATCGGTGCGTCGCTCCAGAGCATTGAAAGTGGAATAATAGTAGTAGAAGTTTTTGAAAACTCACCGGCAGAGAAGGCCGGACTTCATTCAGGGGATATAATTATAGCCGTTGACGGCAAAAGTGTT
>CAYWXN010000328.1:0-2546 GCA_964462075.1 uncultured Ruminiclostridium sp.
CTGATTTTAAAAATGCAGATGACCATAGATTCCTGGAATCTATAGCCAAAAGATATGGTCTTTATTTTTCAAAACCGGGTAACGGAATATGTCATCAGCTCTTTCTTGAGAGGTTTGCCATACCGGGGAATACGCTTATAGGCTCTGATAGCCATACTCCTACTGCCGGAGGAATGGGATGCTTTGCTATGGGAGCCGGCGGTCTTGATGTAGCTTGTGCTATGGCAGGAGCACCATTCCGCATTAAATACCCCAAAATAGTGGGAATAGAGCTTACCGGAAAACTAAACCCTTGGGTTTCAGCCAAGGATGTTATTCTGGAGGTTCTTCGTCTGGTTGATGTAAAAGGTAATGTAGGCAAGGTTTTTGAGTATTTCGGAGAAGGTGTGGGGACTTTAAGTGTTCCGGATCGTGCCACTATAACAAATATGGGCACCGAAACAGGCTGTACCACAAGCATATTCCCAAGTGACGAGATTACCTATAAATTTTTGAAGGCCCAAGGCCGGGAAAAAGATTTCAGACCTTTAGAAGCTGACAGTGACGCGGTTTATGATGAAATAATAAAGATCAATCTTTCCGAAATAGAACCAATGGCTGCGCTTCCACACAGCCCCGGCTCAGTTAGAAGAGTAAGAGAGATAGGGCCTATTAAGGTAGATCAGGTTGCAATAGGCTCATGTACCAATTCGTCATTACGAGATCTTAAAATAGTAGCTAAAGCACTTGATAATAAAACAGTTTCAGATGATCTTCATGTATTTATAAGTCCCGGGTCAAGGCAGGTTGTGGAGCATTTGGCCGAGGACGGTGACTATACAAAGTTGGTAAGGTCCGGAGCCAGAATTATGGAGAATGCCTGCGGAGCATGTATAGGTATGGGGTGTGCTCCCGGGTCAAGCGGAGTATCGGTAAGAACCTTTAACCGCAACTTTGAAGGACGAAGCGGCACAAAGGATGCACAGGTTTATCTGGTAAGTCCTGAAACAGCCGCAGCCACAGCAATAAAAGGCGTATTAACAGACCCCAGAGATCTTGGCGATTATCCTTTGGTTAAATTACCGGACAGCTTTATAATAAATGACAATATGATTTTAACGCCTCTTAGCGAGGAAGACGCTAAAAAAGTTGAAATAATCAGAGGTCCGAATATTAAGCCTCTTCCATCCTTTGACCCACTATCCGACACCCTTGAGGGCAATGTATTGATTAAGGTAGCGGATAATATAACAACCGACCATATTATGCCTGCCGGCGCAAAAATTCTGCCTTTTAGAAGCAATATACCCGAAATATCTAAATTCGTGTTTGAGGCAGTTGATCCCAAGTTCTATGAAAAAGCCAGGGAACGCAACGGAGGCTTTATTATCGGCGGCGAAAATTATGGTCAGGGTTCAAGCCGTGAGCACGCTGCCCTGGCTCCGAAATATTTAGGGGTCAAGGCTGTAATTGTAAAAAGCTTTGCAAGAATACATCTTGCCAACCTGATTAATTTTGGAATAGTGCCTTTAACCTTTAAGAATCCGGAGGATTATGATAGTCTTAGCGAAGGGGATAAGATAGCGGTAGATATTGGAGATTTGAAAGGAGCATGTGTTCTTAAGAATCTAACAAAAGGCATCACCATAGAGCTTGAGCATACATTATCGCCCTTAGATTCCGAAATACTGAAATCGGGAGGGAAGCTTCCCTGGATAAAGAAGCAATTCTGATAAAAAATTTGGAGGATGCGATGGCTAAAATTATTATGAAGACACCCCTCGTTGAAATGGACGGGGATGAAATGACCAGAATAATCTGGAAGTGGATTAAAGATATTCTGATTGTACCTTATGTTGATTTAAAAACCGAGTATTATGATTTGGGACTGGAAGCCAGAGAAAAAACCAATGATCAGATTACCATCGATTCTGCAGAGGCCACAAAAAAGTACGGAGTTGCTGTAAAATGTGCCACGATAACTCCTAACGCTGCTCGTGTAAAGGAATATAATCTTACCGAGATGTGGAAGAGCCCTAACGGTACTATCCGTGCAATTTTAGACGGTACAGTTTTCAGAGAGCCTATCTTGGTTAAAGGGATCAACCCCTTCGTACGGACATGGAAAAAACCTATTTCTATTGCAAGACACGCCTATGGAGATATATACAAAAACACCGAAATGAAAATTGAATCAGCAGGAAAGGCTGAATTGGTCTTCACAGATGAGAATGGTAATGAGACAAGAAAGACCATTCATGATTTTAATGGTGATGGCATTATTATGGGTATGCATAATACTAAAAAATCCATAGAGAGCTTTGCTCGTGCATGCTTTAATTATGCTTTGGACAAAAAGCAGGATATCTGGTTTGCTACCAAGGACACTATATCAAAAATATATGATCACAGATTTAAGGATATTTTTCAGGATATTTTTAATGCTGAATATAAAGAACAATTTAAAGTAGCGGGCATTGAGTATTTTTATACCCTTATAGATGACGTTGTGGCAAGGGTAATGCGCTCTGAAGGCGGATTTATCTGGGCATGTAAAAACTATGACG
>CAYWXN010000329.1:0-2544 GCA_964462075.1 uncultured Ruminiclostridium sp.
AAACTGCCAAAACTGCTGTATAGGCTTTGCTACCTTTGACATTATAAAGGAATCCATTAACGAAGTCAATAGCTTTTTCTTCGCAAATGAAGTAAACAGAGTAATCCTCTTTATAAGATTTCTTAAGTGCGACGCCTTTCCTTTTTTTAATAACATAGAAAGTTACATTATTTAATCATAATTGCCAGTATAGTTGTAGAGATACCTGCGACAAGTAATACAGAGTTTATCAGGATATTAAACATACATATTCCAACTTTTCCATGTAGTTTAGAACCTACCATAATACCAATAAGGTAAAGCGGGATTGTTGCAATAAATAGTTTTCCCAATTCAACTGTAAACACTCCTCCAATTATAAAGTTCTTAACCTGCACAAATATGTTTATAATAGCAAATATCGTAGCCATTGTTGCACGAAATTCGCCTTTTCCCTTAATTTTACCTTTTGCATAAACAGCAATAAAAGGCCCGCCGACACCGTAAGCCCCATGAAATACACCGGCACTGATAAGAAGTATACGGTTCAGCACTTTCTTCCCCTTGAAGTCTTCTGTAATTTTATTTGTCTTTAAATCATAAAATCCCTTTATTGCAGATCCCACAATAAAAACACCTAGGATTATTTTCAAAAATTTTTCAGGCATATTGCTAAAAGCAAACATACCAATAGGTTCGCCTATAGCCATAAACAAAAGCGCAATTATAACAACATCAAATCGTATCAGCTTAAAATATTTTGCAGATACATAAAATGCTAACATCATCGATGTAATTGAAATAAGCGTTGTCGCCATTTGTACAGGAATAAATAACAATAAGAACGGCAACGCCAGCATTCCGCCTCCGTAGCCAACTATGCTTTCTACCCCCATTGCCACCATAATAATTACACCCGAAATAATATAAGAAATACCTAGTGCCATGTTGCTTTCCCTTTTCTCCAAAATTATTATTTGTCTTAAATACCGGCACAGAGCTACATACCCTTGAACGGCTTGTATATACACGATTTTGCCTGTTATAAGATTATAGAAGCAATAGACAATTGTCAATGACTTAAAATTACAAAAATAGATATATAATAGTTTCTCTTGACAGTACCAAGGGATTTTTATATTGTTAATTCGTAGGTATTATTTACTAATTTATAAAATGAATCGAGGGTATAGTTTATGAAAGCTATCGTATTTGAGTCTGAAACAGGCAATACAAAAAAGTATGCCGAATTACTGGGGCAAAAAACAGGGATTCCTGTGTACGAACATAAAGACGCTTCTAAACACCTTGGCGCAAACGATGAAATTATCTATATGGGGTGGTTGTTTGCGTCAGGAGTTAAGGGATACAAAAAGGCAGCAAAAAAATATGATGTTAAAGCCGTATGCGGTGTAGGTATGAGACGTGCTTGTGATGAAGCTGTAAAAGATATGGTTGAAAGAAATCAAATATCAGGCCTAAAAGCGTTTTATTTGCAGGGTGGTTACGATTTAAACAAATTAAGCGGTATTTATAAACTAATGATGAAGATGATGTCAAAAGTGATACTAAAGGAACTTGAGAAAAAAGAAACCAAGACAGAAGAGGACCTTGAATCAATCGATATGATAAATAACGGTAGATCCCTCGTAAAAGAAGAAAACCTCGCACCAATATTGGAGTGGCTTAAATAAGGCCATACCGTTCGGAGCACATTTGTCACCAGTAAAACAGCAAATTTATAAAACAAAATCTAAAAGGCGCCTGAAGCATTTAACAGGCGCCTGTTATTATTGAATAACTTTGATCCTAAATTATAGGTAACTTTTCATATCCTTTTTCCAGCATTTCATCAGGATATTCAACATCTACAAGCTTTCCGCTTAAGTATTCTTCGTAGGCGGTCATATCAAAGTTGCCGTGTCCGCTCAAACAGAATAATATACTCTTTGGCTCCCCTGTTTCCTTGCACTTTAGTGCTTCATCAATTGCGGTTCTTATGGCGTGTGCCGATTCAGGTGCAGGAAGTATAAGTTCGGATTTAGCAAATTGAATAGCTGCCTCGAAAACATCTGTCTGATGTACTGCCCGAGCACCGATGAGACCGTCATGATAAGCTCTGCTCACCAAGGATGAATCGCCGTGGTAGCGAAGTCCCCCTGCATGGATTCCGGGAGGCATAAAGTCATGACCAAGAGTATACATCTCCATAATAGGTGTGAAATGCGCCACATCTCCATAGTCAAAAGCGAATTTTCCCTTAGTCAATGTAGGGCATGCCGCCGGCTCAACAGCCAGTATTTCTGTCTTCTTTCCGTTCCTGATCTTGTCATGTAAGAACGGGAAAGCGATACCACCAAAATTACTGCCTCCTCCGCAGCAGGCGACCACTATATCAGGATACTCATCAACCTTTTCCATCTGTTTCTTAGCTTCAAGGCCAATAATTGTCTGGTGAAGAATTACATGATTTAGAACGCTTCCAAGAGAATAATTAGTATCTTCATGTGTGGCTGCGTCTTCCACAGCTTCACTTATTGCAAGACCCAAGCTTCCCATATAGTC
>CAYWXN010000330.1:0-2536 GCA_964462075.1 uncultured Ruminiclostridium sp.
TCTTGTATAGGCAATAAATGTGAATGAATATCTATATAACCTTTAGTTATCATGCTGTTAATTTCCTATCATTTCGTTTGCCTTACATTCCATACGATCCTGTCTTATTAGAATGCACCCTTCCTTTGGAATACGACTAATACGGTCTTTAATATTATTTTCATGTCAAGCCAAATCGACCATTGATCAATGTATTCTATATCAAGCTTCACTACTTCGTCAAAATCACTTATCTCACTTCTTCCATTAATCTGCCACATGCCTGTTATACCGGGTTTTATACTTATCCTTCTTTTATGATTATTTTCATATCTTTTAACTTCGTCCAATGTTGGCGGACGAGTTCCAACGAGACTCATATCGCCTTTTAAAACATTGTAAAACTGAGGAAGCTCATCCAAACTGGTCTTTCTTAAAAACTTTCCAACCTTTGTAACCCTGGGGTCATCTTTAATTTTAAACATTAAACCGCCTTTGACCTGGTTCATTTTTTCAAGATCTTTTTTCATTTTTTCCGCATCAACATACATTGAACGGAACTTATAACAATAAAACTCTCTGCCTCTTAATCCAACACGCTTTTGTTTATAAAACACCGGTCCCTTTGATTCAATTTTTATTGCAATCGCTACAAAAATCCCGATAAAAAATGCAAAGAAAAGCCCTGTTAGTGCACCAATAATATCAATTAACCTTTTTAATAGCATTTGCGGCTCATTTAACGAAACTGAATGAAAAGTTACCATCGGGATAGTTCCAACAGCACTGACGTGAGTTTTTGCAACCTTCAGATCAAAAGGATCTAATAGCATACGCATTGTAATTCCTATTTCCTCAAAATAATGTACATACTTATCCAATTTACAAGTATTATTTCTAGGCAAAGCAAAGATAACTTCATCCACGACATTCTGTTTCAAAAAAACATTCAGTTCCTTTTCGTGAGCTAAATTAGCCTCATCATTTATTGAATAATCCTCATTCATTTTTATAAATCCAATGATATTCATATTTATGGATGTCTTCTTAACATAGTACTCAAAACGGTTGTATAAATCTGCACTTCCGATAACTAACACATTATTACCACTGGATCCACGCATCTTTTTCTTACTGAGAGCGTATAAAAAGCGTTGTGAAATTGATAGCACTATGGAATTAACCATAAAAATACCAAAGAATAATCTACTCAGCATGTCTTCTTTGATTGAATACATTAATGCCGCAATAAGTATAGCTGAAAAAACAGATGATTTGACAACAGCCTTAATGATTCGGTCAGAATACATAAACGTAGTCTCGTTATACATCTGATATACGTACATTAATAAAGTCCATGTAGGGATAAATATCATCGGTAACCATGTATAGTGACCAATAGGGTATAGTTTGGTCAGAAATCCAGCCGTAAAATATGAAACCATATAAGCTATAACTAAAAATAATATGTCAAGGATAATCTGATTTGCATTAAAGAATGCCGACTTATTCTTTCGGTGCATAAAATCACCCCTCCCGTATGGGTATAATTTTCTATATATTTATCCACATAAACAATCATAGGTAAATAGGCATAGCTTCGCCAATAGAGTTTTCTTTCTAAGCTCTTCTTATAACAAGAAATATAACCTCATTGCCAGATTGGCGGGCCGAAACACCGTCAAATGCCGATGATTCATGTCGCAGGTTTGTTGATCAGCTTTATTCCCAAATCTACCAACCGTTTATCGCCTAAGAAGCCAAGACATACTTTAACTCTTCCTTTACGGTAATCAATAGATTGAAATAAGCCCTCCATTCCAAGAAGCGGGCCATCGATGATGACAATGCTGTCGCCCTGTTGATATACATTTGAAATACCTATT
Source organism: uncultured Ruminiclostridium sp. (assembly GCA_964462075.1). GTDB lineage: Bacteria > Bacillota > Clostridia > DSM-8532 > DSM-8532 > DTU059. The sequence goes on from CAYWXN010000330.1 coordinate 1,866, forward strand.
AATTCTCCATCAATCATCAGTCGACTGATAATTTTCATCTCCTCCGGATAAATCCGATAGAAATCGGTATCGTCTTTGAGTATTCTGACAATACCGGGTATGGTCTTAAGAATGTAATAGTCATCTGTTGAAATATAACCTCTAATTAATATGTATCCCGGGAAAAGCGGTCTTATCTTTTCATGCCAGACACCGTTTTTCCTTTCATTAATTAGGCGCTTTGGGACAACCGGAAAAATATCCGAATCCTTGAAGGTATATGCAATTTTCTCTTTAACGGTTTGTTCATGGCCCGTCATAACGAAAATTGCATGCCATACACATGATTCATCTTCCTCTTCAAATCCGGTTATTTGCCTAAGTTTTTTCCTCCAATCCATAAAAGCACCTTTTTCTTAGTTGCATAATAATTTATACCACCAAATCAGCTCTTAACGCAACTTTATTAAAAATTTCTTTTTAGGATACCGTCTATTTTAACAGAATATAACTGAATATCAATTATTTCCATTCGCAAGAAACATCAAAGTTCGTGACTCATGCTTAAAAAGTTCTTTTATGTATAAAACCCCGCTAATTGTCCTAAACAGCGGGGTTTTGGAGCTGATGATGCGATTTGAACGCACGACCTGCTGATTACGAATCAGCTGCACTACCGACTGTGCTACATC
>CAYWXN010000331.1:0-2519 GCA_964462075.1 uncultured Ruminiclostridium sp.
TAACCTTAGGACGGTTACCGTAAACATCGCCCGGTATCTCAAACAGACGTGCCAGTCTTTCGCCTAAGCTTTCCTTGGACTCCTTTTTATTATCCTTAGCACCTTTTAATCTATAAATACCTCTTTTCATCAGCCTTCACCTCTTGCAAGCTTTTCCAATTCAAAAATATCGCCGAATTCATACCCGGCAGATCTTGCGTACTCAATAATTGAATTAAGTGCCTCACAATTATCCTTAGAGACTGCATGCAGAAGGATTATTTCGCCATTATGAAGATTTTGTTTTACTTTTTCAAATGCATATTCCCGACCTCTTTGACGATCCACCGCCCAATCATCATAAGCGAAGCTCCAGAAAACATTTATGTATCCTAGTTTTGATGTTATTTCAAGTGACCTTTCACTATACTCGCCTTTTGGAGGCCTTAAAAAGACCATATTTTTTCCGTATTTCTGATAAAAGCATCTGTCCAGCCCAACAACCTCATCTTCAATTCCCTTTTCATCCAATAAGGGAAGGCTTTTATGATTAATGGTATGATTGCCCACACAGTGCCCTTCATCAAGCATTCGCTGAATCAGTACATCTTCCTTTTTTAAATATGGTCCCGTAATAAAGAATAATGCCTTTACATTGTTTTCATAAAGTATATCTAAAATTTTACCTGTATACCCGTTTTCATAACCCTCATCGAAGGTTAGGTATATGGTCTTATTTGCTGTGTCTCCCAAATATATGGAATTATATCTGGCAAGTATTTCGGGCGCTCCCGGGTCAGCCCTCGGAATTTCACCGTTCTTCCCCCTGGCAATACCCCAGCTTTTTAATCCTGTGTACCGTTCATTTATCCCCGATGCATAAAACCGTGAGTCGCTACCTATATCGGTACTTCCCTCGGATAAATTACCTGTCAGCTCTTCAGTAAAGGTTAACTCCGATATGACGGCAAGTTCGGGAATAGTGGCCAGGCTTACCGTCATTACAGCCAATAAGCCTAAAATAAAAAAACTAAAATATTTGTATATCCTTTCCACTTTTCATCACCAAATCAAAAAGAGCCATTACTATTGAATGACTCTTATCTCCTACCACCATTATATTACATAAGGACAGGCTAAAATTACTGAGTGTGCAAAAACAATCCGTTCATTATTACTGCACCACCGGGGTAAGCCTGTCAATTTTTATATATTCCTCTCGAACAGCAGGAATAACAACATTTTCTTCTTTTTTTAAAGTTGTTTTAAACTCAAAATATTGATATTTTTCAAGTACCCCGCCCAACAATTTCAGGGATCTTTCCATATTATCTGCATGTCCTATAGCCTTTATTGTATACGGGGGGACAAGTTGGTTCCCGTTTACCATAATATAGTCTCCGGCTTTTCGTATCTCGCTCATTGCAACAATTCTTTCATCATTCACCGAGATAGCCTGAACATCACTGGCTTTAAGCTCATTAATCAGTTCTTCAATATGCCGATCTTCTACTGTCTTTAATCCGCCTGCTTCTATCGTTATTATCAGGCCTGAACCCTTTACTGTTTCCAAACCTGCTTTTATTCGTGCCGCCTTCACAGATAGTTCCATAGCCTCAACATTCTCCTTAACACCTGTTTCACCGGCCTTGAAGGTATCTACCTCTCTCTGGAGTTCTTGAATCCGTTGCTTCAAATTTTCATTATTATTCTTTTCTATCAAAAGCTCATCAATTATTTCACTTACGTTTTTCTTCTCGTATTGGGCCAGAACTTGATTCATCTTGACACTTCTATACTGCCAGGACATAATAACCCCCAAAATAAGGCATACAGCTGTAAGGGATATTATCTTGAAAGTCTTCACTATTCAACCACCTCCAACCCTTTTAACGAGTTTTCCAAAGCGCTATACATTCGATATCTGTTAATAGTAATCTCCTTCTGCTTTTCAACGTCTATGCGTATATTGGTTAAACGCATAAAAGCCACCTGGGGCATATTCTCTATTGCTTCATATAAAATCTCCGGATCGCCTATTGCCTGTATAACATAAGGCGGAGGATATCTGCTCTCGTTGACTATAATAGTAGGTCCGGCACAAACCGGTTTTGTGGTTAGTACAACTCGTTCGCCGTTTATCGAGATTGCCTGAGCCCCGTTTGCTTTCAACTCGTCTAAAATATCATTTACATTGTTGTCGTGAATAATATATTCCTCAATGTCAAGATCCCCTTTTGCAGGTGCATCCTCCATTGTAATCACAATTCCCTTACCGGTAACCGTAACCAAGCCTGCCCTAAGATACTCATAATCCTTTTGCTTTAACAACTCATTAATTTCTTGATTGTTCAGATTATCCCCTATACTTCTCCAGAGCATATCCCGCTCGGCCTCTATATTTATAAGCTGCTCCATAAGCTTTTCATTTTCACTTTTTTCAAGTTCAAGCTGCGCAGCAAGCTCCTTTGCTGATGCGCCGTTTTTTGGCTCAGCCATAATAATACCTTTGAATTGAAGATTTATCAGAAGACCAAATA
>CAYWXN010000332.1:0-2518 GCA_964462075.1 uncultured Ruminiclostridium sp.
TCATAACTTCATCAAGCATTAATTGGGCGTCTTTTCCGGTTATACCCTTATTGGTTACATTGATCAGCATAAGATGAGTATCGGTACCTCCCGATACAATTTCAAAACCTTTTTCAATAAGAGCTTCCGACAATGTTTTTGCGTTCTTTGCAATCTGTTTCTGATACTCCTTAAATTCCGGGGTGAGAGCTTCCTTGAAGCAAACAGCCTTTCCTGCTATAACATGCATTAAAGGACCACCTTGTATGCCGGGAAATACAGAACGATCGAGATCTTTAGCATATTTCTCTTTGCACAAAACCATACCGCCTCTTGGCCCCCTTAAAGTTTTGTGTGTTGTGGTGGTAACAAAATCAGCATAAGGAACAGGGCTCGGATGCACACCTGCGGCGACAAGGCCCGCAATATGAGCCATATCCACCATAAAATAGCAGCCTACTTCATCACAGATCTCTTTGAAGACTTTGAAATCTATTGTCCTTGAATAAGCACTGGCTCCGGCAACAATCATCTTTGGCTTTGTTTCTATAGCTGTTTTACGCAATTCATCATAATCTATCAATCCATCAGATTCTTTTACACCGTAAGGAACCGGGTTAAAATACTTTCCTGACATATTCAAAGCCATACCATGACTTAAATGGCCGCCGTGAGCAAGATTCATACCCATAAAAGTGTCTCCGGGCTTAAGAACCGCATAAAAAACAGACATATTAGCCTGTGCACCCGAATGAGGTTGAACATTCACATGCTCCGCCCCAAAGAGCTCTTTTGCTCTACTTATAGCAAGGGATTCAACTACATCAACATGCTCGCACCCACCGTAATAACGTTTACCCGGATAGCCTTCCGCATACTTATTGGTCAAAGGAGTCCCAACAGCCTCCAAGACAGCTTTGCTTACAAAATTTTCTGAAGCAATAAGCTCTATTTTGTCGGATTGCCTCTCAATTTCCTTGTAAATAGCTTCCGCTACATCAGGATCTGCTTTTTCTATTTCTCTGAATTTAAGCATTTTTTTATCCTCCCCATATCAATAGAACCCCACTCAAAAACCGGGGGAACATTATTTATTTACAACAAAAAAATTATATTGTTTTTGATGTATTGTGTCAACTTAATTGATAAATACTCTCTTTTTATTCCATATCTTCATTCTTTTCTGATTTTTTATCATTTCTTTCAAGTGAGGCAGCATCTATAAACATCAGAGAAGTTAATCTTTGGAATATCAGAAGTACTATTACCTCGAAGAATGAAACAATAAATAGGGAAAGGATTGGATTTTGCACGTCAATGGCAAAGGTGCTTAGAATAAGACCAAGGAAATGAGGCCAAAGGCCGTTAAAAACTACTTTCCGCTTACATCCCTTAGTTATATCAAGCGATACTTTAAAATTCTTGAAAATGCCGGTATCAAACTCGATTATTAATAGATTTTTAAATATAAACAGCATGTCTACAGCTAAAACAATAAAAGGTAAGAATGTTGTAACCACTATAATCCCGGGGAAGAACAATGCAATGAATACTGTTAACATAAATATCAGGAAAACAATCAATGCAAAAATTCCGTAGAATAGGATATTGAATATAATAATTTTAGCCAGTTTTTTCAGAAATAGTGCAGTTCTCTGAGTCCATGTGGTTTCAGGATCAGTCAAGCTTAAAAAATAAAATGTACCGTAATATGTCGCAATAATATATGTTACAGCCTTTATTACAGCATAAATAGTCAGTACAACCATAGTGGATTCAAGCATTTTATAAACGATTTCCATATTAATTAAAGAAAAATCAACACTCTTGGCTCCAACCTGTTCCATGAGGCCTACACTTATTTGCTCATAGTATAAAAAAACATTTTCGGTATAAGGTCTTGCAATAACATAACCCCCGAACATAACCGCAAGTATTAATATAAAGACTATTTGAGCAACAGTGGGTTTATCTATATCATAAAACTTTAATGATTCTTTGAGATAAAAAAAGATCGATTTGACCCTGCATTGCTGACCTTGTTGCTTATCCATTTTTCTTCCCCCTGATCTGTTTTGCTTCTTTAGTTGATAAATGCCTCCACTCTCCGGGCTTTAAATCGCCCAATGAGAGTCTTCCTACAGCTGTCCTTTTAAGACGCAGCACAGGATGATCTATAGCTTCGCACATACGTTTTACCTGTCGGTTCCTGCCTTCATGTATAATTATCTTTAATACTGTGCTTTTAGGTTTTATATCCACGACCTCAACCTGGGCAGGAGAAGTTAGTTTGCCATCCAGCATAATTCCGTTTCTCAAAGCTTGCAGAGCTTTGTTGGATGGCATACCCAATACTTCAGCCAGATATGTTTTTCTGGTTTCCTGACCGGGATGTGTATTTTGAAAAGCGAAACCCCCGTCATTTGTAAGGATTATTAAACCGGTCGTGTCATAATCAAGACGACCGACAGGATATACACGCTCATTAACCCCATCGATCAGATCCAAAACGGTTTTTCTGCCCTCAGGGTCTGAAACG
>CAYWXN010000333.1:0-2514 GCA_964462075.1 uncultured Ruminiclostridium sp.
GGATGCAGTGGATGTTATAAAGGGCGACAGCACGGCTGTTCTCATAGATGTTCGTACCCCCGAGGAATTCCGGGTGGTTCGTATTCCTGGCAGTGTGCTTATACCTGATTATGAGATAAAAGATAAAATAGCCGAGGTAGTTCCAGACAAAGATACAACTGTAATAGTCTACTGCCGCAGCGGAAACAGAAGTAGAAATGCGGCAAAGGCACTTATTGACATGGGCTATACCGAGGTCTTTGATCTAGGTGGTATTATGAATTGGCCTTACGAAACCGAGGGAGACGAGGCGTTATAAATATTCAGTAATTGCTTCACCAACCATTCAACTTATTTTTATAACCCACAGCTCCTTTTATATAGATTTAGAAACAGCTGGCATAAAATAACTGCGGGAATCCCCAAATAGAAACATCTTTAGATGCAGTTATAAGCAAGCTGTTTCTTTTTTTATGATCTGAAAAGCTTGTTCTTGTAATGCTTCATTGTATCTAAGCCTTTTTTGCGATGAAGCCCCTGCGAAAAAACGACCTTCAACACAATGTAAAACCCGCAATATCATCGTGCTAAACAAGTTACTTACATAGGTTCTACACTAGATACCACGCACATTTTATCCCTATACAAAACCGCTTGACTCAACAAAAGGGCTGTGTTACAATATTCAAGCATGCTGGTCATAGACTGGCAAAGCGCATATAAACAGATGTGGAGAGATGGCTGAGCTGGTCTAAGGCGCACGACTGGAAATCGTGTGAACGCTAATACCGTTCCGTGGGTTCGAATCCCACTCTCTCCGCCATTTTATAGGGTTTCCTCCCCCTTGCATGCTTATAACTGGCATAATGTATAATACCGTAACTGGTTAATATAATTTTCTACTAAGTTAATTTTTCCCATAATCTCGGGTTTCAAATAGAATCCATTCTTTACCCATTAGGACGACAAGACACTCTTCATGCTCTGCATAGGGTGCATTTTCAAACGGAATGTTAGCCTGACCGTTTTCAGTTGGCAGTTGCGAAATATTAACAACTGATGATATTCTCCCAAGATATTCAGCTTCGTCAATCTCAATAGATTTCGCTATACCAGTAGAAAAATACAAAGTATTATTCACCATAATTGACGGGGGTTGTGCATTAGGTGTAGCAGGATCAGGATCTTTCATACCACATCCTCCAACTCCAAACAGAAGAATGATGCAAGATATAACATATAACTTCCTCAACATTAAACGAGTACATTTCACCATCTCTTGCCTCCAATAAATACTAATGTATTTAATTTTAGCGTTTTTTAACTTTTCAGTCAATTATAGCAAGCGCAAGATTAGTTTACATAAAATGCTATTTACCTTTTCAGACAGTCTGGCCACCTTTAGCCCTTACCGTTAATCCAATAGGGGTTTTTTCGCGGGAAAGTAAGGGGTAAAGAAATTTAAGCTTTATTGCTGCTTCCAAACAAGCGTATCTTTTTTATCGCCTCCGACTTAACGGCTTCAATTGTCTCCGACATAACTTGCGGATAAGATACTTCCTTTGGCTTAACTTCTGATCCATTCGTGGCCTTAAGTTTTTCATCTGACGGGATGCTAGGCTGGCATTGCATTACAGAACTGCGAAGCATAAGAGCATTAAGCTTGCCAAGCGATGAATTGCATAGATCCGTGAAAATGTTTACTTTGCTGATTCCAAGTTTGATGCACTTCCTGAAATCATCATCGGTAAGCCCTGATCCTCCATGAAGAACCAGCGGCACGTTTGACGAAACCCTTTTTATGTCTTCAAGTCTTGTAAGATCAAGTTTTGGAGTTTTTATATAGTTTCCGTGAGCATTTCCGATACATACGGCAAGTGCATCACACCTTGTCAATTCTATATATTTTGCTGCCAGGTCAACGTCTGTCATGATAGTAACCTGTGCGCTGTAAACGCCTTCTTCTCCCGGAACAGTCCCCAATTCTGCTTCTACAGGTATTCCCAACACATGTGCTATTTTTACTATTTCTTGCGTCTGTTTTACATTTTCATCAAAGCTGAGATGTGATCCATCTATCATAACACCACTGAATCCCATATGCATCGCCTTAACAATATTGTCAAACGTCATGCCATGATCCAGATGAACGACCACAGGTACTTTTGCCTTTCTGGCCATACATAGTGTTGCAACAGTAACCGCTTCCCAATCAGGCATGAACGGAAACAATAATTCCGCTATCTGAATTATTACCGGGGACTTCTCTTCTTCTGCAGCCTGGATTATACCCTTGGTCATCTCAATATTCAGCGTATTGAACGCACCTACACCGTATTTACCTTTATCTGCTGCAACAAGTACTTCATTCAATTTTACTATAGACATTTAATTCTCCTCATTTTCATACATCACTAACCGGCTTGAATGATGTATGCACCTTTCGTTTTTAATGATTTTATAGGTTTTTCCATACCGGTGCCAACTGCTTTATAATGCTCAAATAATTTAAATATTTCTTTTCATAGATTTCCT
>CAYWXN010000334.1:0-2507 GCA_964462075.1 uncultured Ruminiclostridium sp.
GTACTCTGACCGAGACCCTTGAAGCTATTGAAATGGCTAACCGTGCAGGTTATACCGCTGTTACCTCACACCGTTCAGGTGAAACAGAGGACGCTACAATAGCTGATATCGCAGTTGCAACGAATTCCGGCCAAATCAAAACCGGTGCTCCTTCAAGAACAGACCGTGTTGCTAAGTACAACCAGCTGCTTAGAATTGAAGAAGAGCTTGGCGAAATTGCAGAATATCCGGGACTTGACGCATGGTTTAATCTAAAGAATAAATAAGAGATTGTTATAAAACCAAGAAAGACCGCTTACGACAATGTAGGCGGTCTAGTTTTTTCATTTTATTATTCTTCTATTACATCTTCTGTGGTATTATCATCTGATAAATCTTCTGATGATTCAATCGGACTTTCAATTACTTCTTTAGTAGATACACTTGATGTACAGAACTGGAGCTTTTGCAGTATACAACCCAACGCAATTAAGATAACTGCAAATATAACATACTGTGCGCAACTTGACATAATAAAGTTTATAATATCAAATTCGTTGCCACCAAATACTAATTGTCCTTGGTTAATCATCTCGGAGATATAACCGATTGACTGGCTTGATGACCAAATAGCAAAAATCATAAGCAATCCGGCCAATACATATAAAATAATGCTTAAAATGGGAAATTTCTTTTTATTCATAATTATCTGCCTTTCTGATTGCATTCTTACACAATCTATCTTAGTATAATTCATTAACCAAAGAATTACTAGGGAATGCAAGGAAGTCACTAAATTATTCTCTTCAATATAAACTTATTTCTTTTTCAATTTTGCCAAAGCATCAGCAAGGGCAGAATTTATAGGTGTGTCGTCCTCCTGATTCTTTAAGAACTGGTGAACATCTCTTTTGCTCACAGTTTCTCCTTTGCGCTTATTGAAGGCCGAAAGCTTTTCCCTGTATCCGCATGAGCAGAAGAAGGATTTATCGTCGCCTTCACCTCGAATCTCCATCTTCTTGTGGCACTCGGGACATTTGGCATTAGAAACAAAGGAGAGACTTTTTCTGAAACCGCATTCACGGTCAGGACAAATAAGCATTTTCCCCTTTTTGCCGTTGACTTCAAGAAGAAATTTGCCGCAGTTATCACACTTTTCACGTGTCATATTTTCGTGTTTATATACATGGCTGCTTGAGATAACAGTACCGACAAGGCTTTTAGCCTGCTCCTTCATTTTAGACACAAAAACGGCGTAATCAACTTGCCCTTTACTTATCAAAGAAAGCTGCTGCTCCCATTTTGCTGTCAGCTCGGGTGATTTTAAATCTTCAGGGACCAGCTCTATTAACTGTATTCCCTTTGAAGTCGGTATGATTTCCTTACCTTTTCTCTCAACATAGAAGCTGTCAAATAGCTTTTCGATTATATCGGCTCTGGTTGCAGGGGTTCCAAGACCGCTGGTACCTTCGATTACCTCACGAAGAGCTTTGTCGTCCATATATTTACCGGGATGTTCCATAGCAGAAAGTAGTGTGGCTTCGGTAAATCGTTTGGGCGGAGAGGTCTTGCCATTTATTGCTCTGGCTTGAACAATGGGCTCGGATTGTCCTTTAGAAACAGGAGGGAGGGACTGGTGACCACCGTCGTCTTCATCGGAGATGTCGTCGTCATAATCGTCATTTAATTCTCCGTCATAGATATTTCTCCAGCCATGGGATTTAATTATGCGGCCTCTGGCTGTAAACAGTTCTCCTTCCACCTCACATTTTACCGTGGTCTGTTCATATTCAAAGGGCGAGCTCAATACCGCCAAAAAACGCTTTACAATCAAATCATAAATATGGCGCTCGTCACTGTTTAATGAAGATAAATCAACATATTGCTCTGTCGGGATAATTGCGTGGTGGTCTGAGACTTTACTATTGTCAACCAAACGCTTAGTTATATTGAGTTTTGCTCTCAGAATAACCTGCACCGATTTTTGATACGGGCCAATTGCTATGCTTTTAAGCCGTTCTTGGAGGGTTGGAACTATGTCATCAGTCAGGTAACGGGAATCGGTTCTTGGGTAGGTCACAAGCTTATGATGCTCATATAGGCTCTGCATTAGCTGCAAGGTCTTCTTTGCCGAATAACCGTATTTTTTATTGGCATCACGCTGTAGCTCTGTCAGGTCATATGCGAGAGGGGGCAATTCCTTTTTTGCTTCTTTTGAAACGTCTGTGATTGTACCGATCTTACCTGAAACCTTAGCCACAATGTTATCTGCCTTGGCTTTATCGAATATGCGGGTCTGACCGGTTTTTTTGTCCTGCCACTGGACAGAAAAGCCCTTTAAATTTACTCCTATTGTCCAGAAATCCTTGGGGACAAATCGTTTTATTTCATTCTCTCTCTCAACAATCATAGCAAGAGTGGGAGTTTGTACCCTCCCCGCAGATAACTGAGCGTTATACTTACATGTCAGGGCACGGGTTACATTGAGCCCTATCAGCCAGTCTGCTTCGGCACGGCTTTGGACCGAA
>CAYWXN010000335.1:0-2505 GCA_964462075.1 uncultured Ruminiclostridium sp.
TGCATTAATAAGCTCGGATGCCCCGCAATAGAAATGGACGAGGGCAAAGCAAAAATTAACCCCACTCTTTGTACCGGCTGTGGCATATGTGCGACCGTATGTAAATTCGGAGCAATTGGAGGTAAGCAAAATGACTAATATATTAATTTCGGGAGTCGGAGGACAGGGAACTGTTCTTGCCTCAAAACTGATTGCGGCCGCTGCCATGGGTAAAGGGTTTGATGTACGTACCACCGAAACAATAGGAATGGCACAACGAGGGGGTTGTGTGGTAAGCCATATCCGCATGGGAAGTAATATTAGTTCGCCACTGATTCCGCAAAAAAGTGCCAATATAATAATAGGCTTTGAACCTGCAGAGGCAGTAAGAATACTACCTTATCTTTCTGATGATGGTTTAATGATTGTTTGCGATACTGCGATGAAGCCTGTTACAAGCTCACTTACAGGTGATAAGTATAAGGGAGCGGACATGATAGAATATTTAAAGAAAAATGTAAAAAGGCTTGTTATTATTGATGGAGAAAAGCTTCTAAAAGAATGCGGTAATGCGAAAACACTAAATGTAGCACTTTTAGGCACAGCGATAGAAAGCGGTGTATTTCCCTTTGGCGTCGATGAGATGGTGGATGCCTTACGCAATACACTGCCACAGCGTTTTTTAGATATTAATCTCAATTCATTTGAAATCGGAAGGAGAATGTATCATGAAGCCTGAAATACTAAATAAAATTAAAGGTGCTATTACTAATGCGGTTAAAGGTGAATTTTATAAGCGACGCTTTTCCGGGATAGACATAAACAGTATAAATTCACAAGAGGATTTTGAAAAGCTTCCCTTTACAGACAAGGATGATCTGCGTGAGGCTTATCCACTTGGCCTTCAGGCAGTTCCCGATGAGCAGATTGTCCGCATTCATTCTTCATCCGGCACAACCGGTACCCCTGTAATTATTCCTTATACAAAAAAGGATGTTGAAGACTGGGCTATTATGTTTAAACGCTGCTATGAAACAGCCGGGATAACAAATTTGGATCGTATACATATTACTCCCGGGTATGGATTGTGGACTGCGGGAATAGGGTTTCAGGCAGGGGCTGAGCTTTTGGGAGCCATGTCTATTCCCATGGGACCCGGCAATACAGAAAAGCAGATTAAAATGATGATTGATATGAAATCCACGGTGCTTTGTGCTACCTCATCATATGCGCTTTTACTTGCCGAGGAAATTGCAAAGCGCGGATGTGGTGACCAGATTCATTTAAAGAAGGGCGTAATAGGCTCAGAGCGTTGGGGTGAAAAAATGCGTAAGCGTATTGCCGCTGAGCTGGGAGTGGAGCTCTTTGACATATACGGTTTAACTGAAATCTATGGTCCCGGTATAGGTATGAGCTGCAAGTATGAGTGCGGTATACATATGTGGACCGATTATATTTATTTTGAAATTATAGATCCAAAAACAGGGGAACTCGTACCTGAGGGTGAAATGGGAGAGCTTGTAATTACAACACTTTGCAAGGAAGGAGCTCCACTTATTCGTTATCGTACCCATGACCTTACAAGGTTGATGCCGGGTAAATGTGAATGCGGCCTTGATTATCCCAGAATTGATACTATTTTGGGTCGTTCTGACGATATGGTAAAGGTTAAGGGTACGATTATTTATCCAAGCAGGGTCGATTCTCTGCTTTCAACAATTGATGGGGTAAGCAGTGAATACCAAATCATGATCGACCATTTATACGGAAAAGATATATTAACATTGTTCTTTGAGACTGCCCTTGAAAAAGGCCAACCCTCCTCAGAACTTGAAAAAACTGTAGAACGTGAGTTCAAGGATAAAATAGGTATTACTCCTATTGCCAAGGCAGTAGGAATGTTTGAATTGCCTCGAAGTGAAAAGAAGTCAACAAGAGTGTTTGATAATAGATATTAGAGTTGCTGAATGCTATGTTATACCATAAATAAGGTAAAAGCTGGTGGTATGCTGTGCTCAGGATTATATGTTAGCTGTTGGTTATTAGTTGCCTACCTTGCCAGTATACCACTCAGTATCATTTTAAAGTGTGAGAGGGCCTGAGCCTTTAAGTCAAAGTCCGGATATCGGATGCACCATTCATAGCTTAGACCTCTTATAGCCCCTACAAAGTGCCTGGCTAGTTCATCGATGGACAAAGCAGATTTGAAATCACCCCGTTCAAAACCGCATATGAGTACATCAGCGAATACTCGATACAACTCCCTGTTAAATCCTGTGATGGCACTCACATCTATGTCATCGGTTAGCAGTAGTTTATATACAGTTTTCATACTCATGTATCCTATGGTGTGGGTAAGTGTGGCCGTAATTTTATCGATCAATCCCAGCAGCAAGTCTGGGGTACTTATCCCGGGGGGAAATGAGTCTAAAAAAGTTCGGTAATCAGTGTCAACTTTACTGACATAATCAGATAAGAAAGCGGCAATTAGTGCATCCTTGGATTCGAAATATATATAAAACGTAC
>CAYWXN010000336.1:0-2501 GCA_964462075.1 uncultured Ruminiclostridium sp.
GGCTTACCGATGATGATTTCAGGAAGTGCATCAAACTTGGAATCAGCAAAGTAAATATTTTCACGGATCTATGCAATTCATCGCTTGGCAAGCTTAATGCTCTTATGCTTAGCAGTTCTGTAATGCAATGCCAGCCTAACATCCCGTCAGATGCAACGCATGGATCAGAAGTTAAGCCAAAGGAAGTATCTTATCCGCAAGTTATATCGGAGACAATTGAAGCCGTTAAGTCGGAGGCGATAAAAAAGATACGCTTGTTTGGAAGCAGTGACAAAGCTTAAATACATTTTACGAAAGGTGGGTTTTGCCCTATTTGGTGGAAAAGCATTATAAAAACGGCAGCGAAATTACTAAAAAATCACTGCTGTTTCGTCTGCAAAAACATCGAAAACCCTTTCTGTGAAAGGAATTTCAGACAAATTATGGCGGAGAGAGTGGGATTCGAACCCACGGAACGGTATTAGCGTTCACACGATTTCCAGTCGTGCGCCTTAGACCAGCTCAGCCATCTCTCCACATCTGTTTATATGCGCTTTGCCAGTCTATGACCAGCATGCTTGAATATTGTAACACAGGCCTTTAGTTGAGTCAAGCGGTTTTGCGAAGGTATAAAACGGTTTCCGGAACCGGGATAAAACCATGAGTTGCATACCGTGCAGTGCTTTTTGCCAAATGTCCAAAAAAAAGAAACAGCTTGCTCATAACCGCAACATAGGATATCTCCATTAAGGGTGAATTCCCGCGCGGTTATTTTATGCCAGCTGTTTCTGAATCTATATAAAAGGAGGGGTGGGTTATAAAAATAAGTTAAATGGCTGGTGAAGCAATTACTAATATTTATAACGCCTCGTCTCCTTCGGTGTCGTAAGGCCAGTCTATAATCCCGCCGAGATCAAAGACCTTGGTGTAGCCCATGTCAATAAGTACCTTTGCCGCATGTCTGCTTCTGTTTCCGCTGCGGCAGTAGATTATTACTGTCGTATCTTTGTCAGGAACTACTTCGGCTATCTTATCCTTTATCTCATAATCGGGTATAAGCACACTGCCGGGAATATGAACCACCCGGAATTCCTCAGGGGTGCGAACATCTATGAGAACTGCTTCACTGTCGCCCTTTATAACATCCACTGCATCCTTGGGAGAAATATTTGTATAGCTGATGGTTTTTCCACAGGCTGTAAAAGAGATTAGAGAAATACTGCATAACCCAAGTATTAATTTTTTCATTCTATTCATATAATTCCGCCTTTCCGGTTATTTCATATGTGATAAAAAGTAATTTGCATGTAGAATTCTTATCTATATAATATAGTCTGTCCAATTTTTTTATAAGTGATTATGTTACATAAAATTTTTGAATTATAGCTTTCAATGTATATCTGATATGAGTGTGAAAAATATTTGGAAATTGAAAATCTTATTGACTTAAAAGTTTTACTGGGAATATAATGTTACTGTAGGATGGTAGTATGGTTTATTGGTATAATAGTATATCATTGTATTGTTATTGTGATAGTGCATTTTGATATATTTGCAGAGACCCTCCTACGGGTTTTTTTTATTACTTTTTTTAAGGAGGGTTTTTTTAGTGAAGGAGTATGGTATTAACAAATGGTCTATTCTAACCAGAGTACTTATTATTTTAGCATTATTAGCATTTATTACAATTCAAGCTGGTTGTGTCAGTTCTGTATCAGCAGATAGTGCTGAGAAAATTGAACTGAAGCTGGCTCATTTCTTCCCCGCAACACACCCGGCTGAAACACAATTGGTTCAAGGCTGGGCGAAAGCTGTTAACGAAGCGACAAACGGAAGAGTTGTCATCACAAGCTATCCGGGTGAAACATTGTTTAAAGCTGCCGACATATACGACAATGTTGTTGAAGGTGCGGCTGATATCGGTCTTTCATGCTTTTCCTACAACATTGGCCGTTTCCCTGAAATGGAAGCCTTCGAGCAACCCGGTATCGTCTATGATAATTCGAAGGTTGCCAGTAAGGTTGCTTGGGAAGGGCTCAAGGAACTTAATCCAAAGTGTGTTCAGGATACCAAAATGATGATGGTTATTGCCACAGGCCCCGGCGATTTGTTTACTAAAACTCCTGTAAACAAGCTTGAGGATATAAAAGGAATGCAGATCAGGGCAACAGGCCTCACCGCTGAAACGCTTAAAATGGCGGGTGCCGTACCGGTTGGAATGCCTCAGTCCGATGCTTACGAAGCCCTTTCTAAGGGTATAGTAGCAGGAAATCTTGCACCTATAGAAGTTTTAAAGTCCTGGAAACACGGTGAGGTAGTTGATTACCTTACAAGAACACCATTTTTGTACAACAATCTCTTTTATGTTACTATGAACCTCGATAAATGGAATTCATTGTCTGATGATATTCAGAAGACAATAACAAAAGTAACTGAGAAATTCTATGAAGAGGTTGGTATCGGTTTATGGGATCAACAAAACGAAACAGCGCTTAATTGGGCAGTCAACGAGGAAAAGATGG
>CAYWXN010000337.1:0-2500 GCA_964462075.1 uncultured Ruminiclostridium sp.
TTTATTCCGGTAATCCCCGATATAAAATGCAAATCTCCCAAGGAGGGCGACTTACTCCTCGGGAGAGATCCTTTCTTAGTGGCAAAACAATTAGTTGAAGCAGGCGCACCCGTATTATCGGTCGTAACCGAGCACAAGAATTTCGGCGGTTCGATAGAACTATTAAAAAAAATCGTAGAGAAAACCGGAGTGCCTATCCTTCGCAAGGATTTTATAAAAAACATTGATGATCTGATTCTCACAAAAGACTCCGGTGCCCATGCAATTCTGCTCATATGTGCCACACTGCCCTTTGATTTGTTGTCAAATCTATACAATAAAGCTTTAATGCTTGGTTTAGAGCCTTTGGTCGAAGCAAGGACGCAAGAAGAATTGAACTTCGCTAAAAAGCTTGGTGCAAAGCTGGTGGGAATAAACAATCGTAATATACTTAAGCTTGAGAAGGATGACGGAACAGTTTCCGCAACAGAATTACTGGCTCCATATGCACCAAAAGATGCCATACTGATAAGTGAAAGTTCAATCCAAACTCCAGCCGAGGCGCAGGTTGCAATTAAAGCCGGGGCTGACGCGATTTTAGTAGGAACCGCAATCCTACAGGCAGAAAATCCGGCCTCCTTCTACCAGGCTCTGAGCAAAGGAACAGGAGATTATTTTAATGCGCGACATAAAGATTAAAATATGCGGATTAAAAAATGAAAATGATGTCCGGCTGTGTATGGGACTCGGTGTTGATATACTGGGCTTTGTTACCGAGTACCCCTTACCGGTTCCCTGGAATCTTACCCGCAATGAGACTTATCAATTATTAAAACTGATACCGCCTTCACACAAAAGCAGTATAGTTACCGGCGGCGCTCCCGAGAAGGTTATCAAGCTAGCCCATGAGCTTCGTCCATCTTTTGTACAGCTTCATTACAAGGAAACTCTTGAGGATACCATCATTATTTGTGATGCACTTAAAAAGCTGAATATTGGTGTTATTAAAACAATCCCCCCCAAAAAAGAAGACCTCATGGCGCAATTCGGAACAACAAATATAGAAACAATAGTAGCAGAGCTTTGCAAAACCAATATTTTCGCCTTGCTTGCAGATTCACGTGTTCCGGACAATTCATCTGAAAAAGGCTCCGAGCTGAACTTAGAGTTCTGCTCAAAGATAATCAGGCTTTCTACTAAACCTGTAATAATAGCAGGAGGGATAACTGCGGATAATGTCTGCGACGTAGTCCTTAAGACAAATGCAGAATATATTGATATTATGACTGGAGTTGAAATAACCCCTGAAAAAAAAGACCCTCAATTACTATCACGTCTGTTATCAAATGTTCACAGCCTTTAAATAGAGCACCACAAAAGCCCGACGAACACTGTTGAAAGTCTCATGTTTGTATATTACAATTGTAATATTCCAAATGTAGTATTACAGAGCCTTTATAGCAAATAAGATTAACGTGTAGCATTTCTATTACAGATAAATACAGGGAGGGAAAGATGGATAAAAAGCTCCGTCTTCTTAAGATTATTCTTTGGACATACATCATTCTATGCTTTATTATAGCGGGATTAAACTACAGCTATGTTAAGACGGCACCTGAATCAACTGCAAGGATAATTGAGTGGATTTGGCATTTTTACGAAAACTGGGTTAAAACTATTTTTATTATTGCTGCCAGTTTTCTGACAATCAGCATATTAAAAAAATCCAATCGTACAAATATGAGAAAAAAGAATTTGATAGGATTTATAATAGCAGCTCTCGTTATACATATCATTTCCCCTCTGCTGCTTAATAATACTGAGTTGTATTTATTTGCAATGCCCCTGCCATGGACTACTACTCCACTACAGCTATTGTCTGAAAGCTCTCCCTTCTATGCCAGCAGATTTCCACTCTGGGGCGCAGCCGGAATAAGCATTGCTTTAATCTTTTATATATTTATGAGTATTATTGTTTTTATAGGCACTTTACTATTAGGCAGACGCTGGCAATGCTCGACAATATGCCTTTTTAACGGTTTTGCTTCCGAGGTGTTTGCACCCGCTTTCCCTCTGATTGGAAAAAAGAAAAAGGTAAGTCCGAAGGCATTGAAAACACTAACCTTTCTCAAATGGTTTTTCTTCATACTGGCAATAGCATTTACGGTTTATTGGTGCTTAGTTTTATTTGGTGTCACAATATCCGGTAATTATTTTACGATAGGAAAAGCGGAAACCTATAAATACCTAAGCGCAGAATTACTGATGATGATGTTTTTCTGGATAGCTTTCATTGGCAGAGGATATTGTTATTATTGTCCTTTAGGAACTTTATTAGGTCTTTTGGGAAGAATCTCCGGACAAAAAATAAAGACAAATAATACAAAATGCATAAACTGTAATCAGTGTAATCTGGCATGTCCAATGGAAATAGATATTAAAAGCAAGGCCTTAAATGGCGAACCGGTGACTTCGCTAAGATGTGTAGGCTGCGGTCATTGTGTGGACGCATGTAAACCTA
>CAYWXN010000338.1:0-2496 GCA_964462075.1 uncultured Ruminiclostridium sp.
CCATGCCATGAAGCCTGATTTTCCATATATGAGACGCCTTTGCCTTTAATTGAATGAGCTACAATCATGGTAGGTTTTCCTTTGGTTCCTTTAGCCTTATTTACAGCCTCTTCAATTTGGTCAAAATCATGAGCGTCAATTTCTATAACATTCCATCCGAAAGCGGCGAATTTGTCTGCTATGGGTTCCGGATTCATAACGTCAGTAATTTTCCCGTCTATTTGCAATCCATTATAATCTACAAAGGCGGTGAGATTGTCTAATTTGTAGTGAGAAGCCGCCATAGATGCCTCCCATACCTGGCCTTCTTCAAGTTCTCCGTCTCCCATAGCGACATAAACCCGATAGTCCTTTTTATCGATTTTGCCCGCAAGAGCCATACCCACTGCGGCTGCTATTCCCTGCCCCAATGAACCTGTAGACATATCCACACCGGGAACTTTATCCATATTTGGATGTCCTTCAAGATAACTGCTGGCCTGTCTGAAACCCGTAAGATCCTCTACCGGGAAAAAGCCTCTGTTTGCAAGAGTAGAGTATAAACCCGGAGAGCAATGCCCTTTTGATAAAACAAAACGATCTCTGTCGGGTTTTTTAGGATTTTTAGGGTCTATTCGCATTTCACGAAAATATAGAAATGTCAGAATATCGGTTAAAGATAACGATCCTCCTGGATGTCCGCTACCGGCTGACGAAACTGCTGTTATTATCCCCATTCTGATCTTGGTAGCGGTTTTCTTTAACTCTAATTTTGTCCTGTCATCCATTGTACGTTCTCCTCCGTTTTTAGCGATAAAATATTGTACAAACAATTCTTATCAAATTGTATTTTATTAGCAACATGGGTTTGTACTTGGTATATTATACAATACTGATACGTAAACATCAATTTGTTCAATAATAATTTTTATCTCACAAATTAATTAAATGTTGAACCTTCCTTAGCCGAATTAAGCGGTGAAAAACCTTCACCCAATACCTCCCGTATATCTATTAATAAAATGAATGCTCTTTCATCACAGGACTTCACGATATTTTTAACGATAGGTATTTCTTCACGTTTAACAACGCATAAGAGTATTGTTTTATCTTGTTTACTGTACATGCCTTTTCCCTTCAGGCCGGTTACTCCTCTGTCTACCTCTTCAAGCAGCATACCAGCTATTTGCTCTGATTTTTCTGATATTATCAGAAGACTTTTTGAAAACCTTAATCCTTCCAAATATGCATCAATAGTCTTGGATGACACATAGAGGCACATTGAGGCATAAAGGGCTAGTTTAACACTGTTAAAAGCTATTGCGGCAAAAATAATAACCAAGCCGTCCATCAACAACATGTGCTGACCGACCGAAAGGCTTGGGAATCGCTTGTTTAGAACTGAGGATATTAGGTCGGTACCCCCGGTGGTTGCATCTTCTTTTAGCACTATTGCCAGTCCAAATCCCATTACCCCTCCCCCTATAAGGGCATAGAGCAACAAATCAGGATCTGCCATAGAATTATCAAAATTAACAAAATGCTCATTGATAATTCGGTCAAACACCATTGCTGTTGAATCAATCATTAATGATAGTAAAATTGCTCCAAATAAAGAACGAAAGAAAAACCTACCACCTTTGCTCTTATAGCCGATAAGAAACAACGGCATATTTAGAATCAGCATCAACGTACCCACGGGAACGGAACCGTTAAAGAGATAATACAGAACTGTTGAAAGACCTGAAACTCCGCCCGGAGCGAGTTTATACGGTATCAAAAAAAGGTTCATGGAAATAGTTATTATTAGGCAACCCAAGACTATAGAAAAGTAAGACTTTACTGCCGTCTTTTTATAACTCATTTTGAACCTCCTTTTCTTGCCTATTATATGTAATATTAATGATTTAAAACTTCAAAACAAAAAACCGGGGTAATCCCCGGTTTAATTGTCCTACAACAAGGTCCTGAAAATAAAATATGTTCAGGTTCCTATTTCATGCCGTACTTTTTCTTGAACTTATCAACACGACCACCGGTGTCAACAAGCTTTTGCTTTCCTGTAAAGAATGGGTGGCATTGTGAACAAATTTCCACACGCAGCTCAGGTTTGGTTGAGCCTGTTTCAAATGTTGCACCACAAGCGCAATGTACTGTTGCTGTTCCGTATTTTGGATGGATACCTTCTTGCATGGTTTTCACCTCGCTTAAATGACTGTCTTATTTATAAAATTTAATTCTCTATAACACTAAAAAAGTATCGATTGGTATTTTACCACAATGGCTTAACCAATGCAAGTACCGCAGTGTAATATGTGTTGTATGTTGTGTGTTTGTTTTGTGTATTATTTCGCGCAATCTTTACTTGTAAATGGTATCATAGTTATTCTTATCTTTTTGAGTCAAAGCCGTATTTATACCCTTTACAAACTCCTCGTTTGTCTTTGTATTCATAAGTCTATTTACAATCATCTCGGTAACATCTGCTGTGCCGACATTACTCATAGCCTTGCGTAT
>CAYWXN010000339.1:0-2452 GCA_964462075.1 uncultured Ruminiclostridium sp.
ATGAGTTGTTTTGGATTGCGTAGCCATACGACTCAATATTGAGTCGTTTTGCGACTAGAAAACCGGATGTTTGGCCCTGAGCGCTAAATCGTTGCAGGCTGCAGCCGCTAAAGTAAAACTTTTGGTACAGACGTAAGAAGAAGGAGAGAGGTACATTGGATTATACAAATCGAATTAAAATACGATGTTCAATCCTTATATTTTTTATAGTGCTCTTTACTTCAACGCCTGTGGCTGCCTCTTTAAGTACCGATGCAGAATCGGTAATAAGTGAGGACATTATTGAGGAAAAACTTGAAAATAGCGAGATAAAAACTGTCAAGGATACAGTGGACAAAGCACTGAGTAAATCACAAATAACGAAAGCTTATAATTTAAACTCAGAGGAGATAATCAAAAATTCCCTTAAAGGAATGCCCCTGGAGAGCTTAAAAGGGCTTCCCAAAATACTTCTTGCGATCCTTGGCAAAGAAATAAAGGTAAACATTGTGTTGATTATTCAATTGTTCGCAATAATGCTGTTGGGAGCGGTTATTCGAGCATTGCAGCCCTTGGAGAACGGAATCCCCAACGAAGCGGCAAAACTAGGAGTAAATGGCATGCTGGTTATTGTGGCGGCTGTGAGTTTTGGCAGCGTGGTGGATATTGCGAAAACAACCATTGAAACTATGCAGTACATAGCATCCCTTGTAATGCCGGCTCTTATTGCTCTTATGGCGGCTTCGGGAAGAATTGTTTCTGTTACAGCCATGCAGCCGTTAATGCTTGTAGGAGTTAATTTCGCATGCCAGATTTTTAAAACCGTCCTCTTGCCGCTAACTGTGATGGCGGGCACTCTCTTTTTAGTAGACAGTATATCTGAGCGGTTTAAGTTAAATACATTAGCCAAACTCCTTAAAAGCTGCGCAATCTGGATTACAGGAACCATAACTTTGGTGTTTTCGATCTTCATGTCCATTCAAAAGATAGCAGGTTCCTCGATAGATGCGGTAACCATAAAAACGACCAGATTCGCTATCGGAACGTTTATTCCTGTCGCAGGCAAGTACATGACAGATGCTGCAGAAACCATACTTCTTTGCACATCTGCAGTAAGCAATATTGCAGGTATCTTGACCGTCATTGGATTGGGAATAGTTTTCGTAATACCGTTTATTAAAGTCTTTGTTATTATGATAGCCTTTCGCTTGGCCGCAGCTGTCGGGGCACCGATTTGTGATGAAAGTATTTGCGATGCGTTAATGGATTCGGCCGGTTGTATCTCAATCATGCTTGGGATTATGGGCGCTTCTTTGTTCGTAATTATACTGTTGACAGGAATCCTGATGAATTCATCCGGAATAATGGGGTAGGAAATTAGATGGATGTTTTGAGATCTTGGATTATTACTCTCGTATCGGTAACAATTGTTTGTTCCATAATTGAGAAATTTGCGCCTCAGGGCAATCTGAATAAGTATGTAAGGCTTATTTGCGGACTGGTTGTAACAGTAGTAATAATTACACCGGTTTTAAATCTGCTGAAAGGGGATTTTGAAATCGACAGTATTGCATGGAAACAATATGTAAAGATGTCCGAGGGAGAGCTTAAAAATAGGATATTAAAGCTTCAGGAAGAGGATTCAAGCCAAATGCTTGAACTATATAGGACATCGCTTATAAATGATGTTAAAACACGCTTTAAAGGGCACAGAGAGTATATTGTCGCGAATGTTGACGCAGTAATATACGAAGATCCGAAGGATGAGAGATTCGGATTATTAAGAAGCATTTATCTGGACCTTGAACCGACTGATGATAACAGAATGAAAACCGTAAGTGCCCAAACTATTACCAATATAAAAAATCAGCTCATAGCAGCCTTTGGGATTAAAGAAAATCAGATAATCATTGATCTTAGTGCGTTTAGTGGAGGATAGGATTATGTTTAAAAGAATAACGGGTTTTTTTGTTAAGAAAAAAGGAAATGCCGAGAAAAGGAAGCTTTCTACCATAGAAAACCTGATAATAATTGTGATACTTGGAGTAATCATTATTTTGGCAGGCAGCTATTTAGCTAATTCAAATGATACCGAGGATACCATGAATGAAGCCAGCAGCGTGTCTAGTCCGGACAAAAGGACTACACAATCAGGTTATTCTATAGAGGGGCAGGATGTTGTTGCTGATATAGAACGAAGACTATCAGAGCTTTTGTCAAAAGTTGAAGGTGCCGGACAGGTAAGTGTTATGGTATATGCCGATACCGGAAGCGAGCAGGTACCGGCCTATAATGATGTGCAGGATACCAGAAATGATGAAAGAGCTGATGGAAAGTCATTGGAGATAAGTGAGACAAGACAGCTTGCATTAGCGGGGACTGATGAGCCTGTTATCCTGAAAGTGATTATTCCCCAGATAAAAGGAGTTGTGGTCGTGGCAGAGGGCGCAGATGATATCCTTATTAAAGCCCA
>CAYWXN010000340.1:0-2433 GCA_964462075.1 uncultured Ruminiclostridium sp.
ATGGCTATTGCCAGAATCATGAATACCGCGAGTGTTTTTCTTTTCATAGTTTTCATTGTATTTCCTTCATTCCTTTCTCATATTTTTTCTTGTTTATTCTAAAATTAATAATGTTCATTATGCGCTATCCCATCAGCACAACCTCCATTAGCTCGTTCACGGTAAGCTTTAGCCTCCCGTCGCTCCAAATAACATAATCACCGTCGGTTCTGGCTGTCATGAAGAAGTCTTCATCCCTCAGCTCTGCGTATTTTATGGTATTTAGTTTGACAGAAAGATCAACCGTAACACTGCTGCCACTTTCCATCTCCATAAACAACCGATGATCTTTCATTGGCATAACTGCTTTGATGTAATTCACATTTACACCTCCGGAATACAAAAGTTCCATCATATGGATATTGTAAAATAGGGCTTGTTTTTTCACATCGTCCGTATGGACTATCTTTAAAGGCGTCAATTTTGACACCTTTTGCAATAATATTAGAGATGGTTGCATTTAGGTGAGCTTTGGTATAATAAATTTATATTGGCATCACGTCGACGATAGTCTTAATAATAAGGGATGAAAAGTATTGTCTGGGCAGATTTCATGATGGAAGATTGATTATGCAATTCTGTAGTGAGAGATTTGGAAATCCTTATTCTCGTTATAATATAAGATGTGTTAAAATTAAGGTATAATATTATCACTATTAACAGGGTAAGAGAACTATGAAAAAAATTTCAATTACAATAATGAAGCAAACTGTCTATCAGGATTTGATAGACAAATATGAAAACCCCATTCAACACGCTTGCGATATGAAAGTAGGACAGGTTTTTATTGCTAACGGTTGGCAGAAACCTGAGGGTATGTGCAACAGCGCATGGGAGAGTATGTCTGCCTTTGTTATGACACTTGCCCACGGTGGAGAAGATTTCTATGATGGCTGGATGAAGAATAAGAAGTCGGCTATGATTTCCTGTAATGACGGTTTCCGTCCGGTGAGCTTTTTGATTGAAGTGTTGGAAAACGAGGCTTAAATGTTGGGAAAGAACAAACAACGGCCTTCCCATAATAAGCATACAAGAGAGCAGGTCGGATGCCGTAAAAGCAACCATCAAGGAGTGTGAATGAAATGTGGAAATGCCCGAAGTGCGATCGTGAGTTTAAAAATACCGAGCAAGATCACTTTTGCGTGAAACCAAAAAGCATTGATGAATACATCGCCTCACAACCGGAAAATGTGCGACCTATGCTGCAAAGTATTAGAGAAACCATTCACACAGCCGCGCCGGAAGCCACTGAGAAAATTTCATGGCAGATGCCGACATTCTGGCAAGGAGAGAACCTTATCCATTTTGCGGCGTTTAAGAAGCATATTGGCCTATACCCCGGCGGAGAGGTTACTACTGAGTTTGCAGAGCGGCTCACGGGTTATAAAACTTCAAAGGGAGCGATTCAGCTTTCCCTTGGCAAGCCAATAGACTATGAACTCATCACCGATATTGTGCGGTGGAGGGTAGAACAAGTGAGGAATTAGAATGGTGAATTTTACAATTGAAGAGTTGAAGACAGGACTTAAACAATACATACTGGAACTTTGAGGTAATTAGATATGTCAATGTGGAGTCCGTGGCGGGGGTGCCGACGATACAGCGATGGTTGCCGCTTTTGTTATATTCATAAAGGTGATGCAAAGCGCGGTGTTGAAACTGAGAAAATTGTAAGAACTGATACATTTTATGCCCCAATTGAGAAGAAGAAAAATGGTGAATATAAAATGAAGCCGGGTACGGTATAGCGGAATTGATACTCGTATGTATTGATAAAGAGAGCTGGATGCCGAAGACTCAGATAGTGTCTTCAGTTATTCATTGCTCGATATGCTTGACACCATGCGGCAAGAATAATAATCTAAAAACAAACCCATAGAATACCACCAGTAGAAACAATATCGGAGGTCTATAAATGAACAGAATTATTAAGATTAGGAATGAAGAAGAAGCAGATCATGAGAGAGTAGAGGAAATTACAAGAAAAGCTTTCTGGAATTTATATATTCCGGGGTGCAATGAGCACTATTTGGTTCATGTTATGCGATCCCACAAAGACTTTTTGCCGGAGCTGGGTTTTGTGATTGAAGCTGATAATCAGATTATCGGGAATATCATGTACACAAAGGCAAAACTGGTTGATGAGTCTGGGGAAGAAAAAGAAATACTCACCTTCGGTCCGGTTTGCATTACGCCGGAATACCAAAGGATGGGTTACGGGAAAATGCTTATGGAGCATTCTTTTGAACAAGCAGGTGTCCTCGGCTATGATGTGATTGTAATATTTGGAAACCCAGGCAATTATGTAAGCCGTGGCTTTAAGAGCTGCAAAAAATACAATATTTGTCTTGAGAATGGAACATTCCCAGCAGCAATGATGGTAAAAGAACTGAA
>CAYWXN010000341.1:0-2429 GCA_964462075.1 uncultured Ruminiclostridium sp.
TGGTACCTGCAAAAATGATTCCTGCAAAAAACAATGAAATGAAAAAGCCTTTAAACGCAACCATAAAGCTCTCATTAAAGCTTAGTTTACTCTTAACGGACGGAATCCATATAAAAGCGATTAAGAGCGCAAACAGAGCAACTGCTGTTCTTACGCTTATCTCAATGCTCAGCTCGGGAAGCGGCATCATTATAAGATAATAACCGACAGTCAGCAGAGCTGCACCGCCGTTTAAAACCATCCGGAGAAAATGCCCCTGATAAAATCGTTCAAATATCACTTGGGTAACTGCTCCAAGTATAGCACCCACAATTAATGTTAAAAAGTATTTTGAATAGTCTCCGCCTCCGTTGATATCAATGGCATTTACAGTTACAGCCCCAATGAGGAACAACGTAGTCAACGGAAAACGGGTAATAGCATTTGTAAGCCCTTTAAGGGCATTTAGCAGCTTTGTCTTTCTCATGGCTATCATCCTCATTTTATTAATTATTCATTCTAATATTATCATATGTCCTATGTAATATTTATTACGGTTATTTTACCATGCATTAAACCCTAGCTCACATTTTTCCTCTTTACATCGAACGTATGTTCGTTTATAATTTATTTATGACAGTTTTTATTCGGAGGATTATTATGGACACATATAAAAGCGGAGAGCGTATCATCCTGCACATAGACGTAAACTCCGCTTTTTTAAGTTGGGAAGCCACATACAGACTTCAACACGGAGCAACCCTTGATCTTCGGGAAGTGCCCAGCGTTGTAGGCGGGGACGAAGAAAGCCGTCACGGAATTGTTCTGGCTAAGTCTGTTCCTGCTAAAAAATACGGTATCCAGACCGGGGAAGTTTTATGGCAAGCCAGAAGTAAATGTCCGAACCTTATAATTGTCCCCCCCGATTATTCCCTATACATGCAGTGTTCCACCGCATTGATTGATTTATTATACGAATATTCACCCCTTTTGGAGCGGTATTCTATCGATGAATGCTTCCTTGATATTACCGAAGCTTTAAAAAGTAAAAAACCTTTAGATATTGCCTGGGAAATTTCAAACAGAATCAAGTCCGTTCTCGGATTCACTGTAAATATAGGAATTTCGTCTAACAAGCTTTTAGCCAAGATGGCCTCTGATTTTGAAAAACCCGACAAAGTGCATACACTCTTCCCTGATGAAGTCCCAAATAAATTGTGGCCCCTTCCGGTCAGAGATTTGTTTATGGTTGGAAGGCGTACAGCTCCCAAGTTTTATCGCCTGAATATTTTTTCCATAGGCCAGCTGGCTCATACCGATCCCCAATTTCTAAAAGCTCATTTTAAAAGTTTCGGAACTTTGCTCTGGCAGTATGCAAACGGCATAGATAATTCTCCGGTAAATCCCTGCAGCCCGCCTGCGAAGGGTATTGGTAATTCCACCACTACACCCTTTAATGTAGATAACGAAAGAGAAGCTCTGCTGTTTCTTCTTTCCCTGGTAGAGACTGCATCTTCCAGGTTAAGAGCCGCACGGCTTTTGGCTCAGGTCGTTTCTGTATCAATACGGGAAACGGATTTGACTTTCTTTTCACATCAAAGAAGGCTTCTCACTCCCACAGATAACACCGAGAGCCTGTTCAAAGTTGCACAGGCGCTTTTTAGGGAACTTTGGGACGGCGCTCCCTTGAGGCATTTGGGGGTTGCTTTTTCATCCCTCTGTAATGATCGATTTTATCAAACTTCTATTTTTGAGGATGAACAAATTTACCAAAAGAAATCACTGGATTCCAGCATTGATTCCATCCGTCTTCATTACGGGAATACTTCGGTGATCCGCGGAAGCTTTATAAATTCAGGAATTCCTCCTCTTACGGGTGGAGTTATAGATGACTATCCGGGTATGCGAAGTCAGCTTTGATTATTTTGGAGTGTTATTATGAAAATATTAATGAAAAGTGTAGATATGATTTGTCTTAGCACCTGTGATGGTGCTATTACTCCTCTTAAATTCCGGTGGCATGAGGATGGGCAGGAGCCCAAAATTATTCGAATAGACCGTATATTGGACAGAAAGACAGAAAAACTTGCGGGTAATCCCATGCTGGTATTTACCGTTCAAAGTATTATAAACGGAGTTGAGCGGATTTTTGAAATGAAATACGAGGTTAACAGCTATAAATGGTATCTTTATAAATTGTAGATAAACAAAGGCACCGACTAAAGGTTCCTTGGAGTTGTATTCAAAGCAATGACATAAGCAGTAAAAGGTGCCGTGAGTGATGTCAAATGGCGTCAGCAGAGCAAGAATTGCGGTGCTACGCGACTAAAATCCCGGATGGATTGCCGGAGTTGAAGGTCGCTACACTGTTTACAAGGAGCGAAAGCGACTCTGGAAACAGTAGTAGCACCCATGCAAGGCTTGCCCAAGAAGACGAAGTCTGATTGGTT
>CAYWXN010000342.1:0-2426 GCA_964462075.1 uncultured Ruminiclostridium sp.
AAGTTCCCTCTTCACCGTTGATGCTTATTGTTGCATTAGGATCCTCTGTTGACGCGGTAACAAGAGTTTCTTTTAAATCGCTGACTGTCACAGAATAATCAACTTTTCCTTTTTCGAACAGGAAAGCAATGCCGCCAAGAGTGAGATCTGCTAAATTGGTGTTATTATCTTTATCCAATATGGCATTGGAGTATGAAACTGCAAGAGAATTGCCTTTTTTCGAAAATGTAAAGGTTCTTTGTGCAGTCTCTTCCCCCATAAGGGTTATAAGCCCGGAGTTTACCGCAAGCCTGTCATAACTTTGGAGACTTTCTATAGCTTTTCCGTCCCCGTCCAACAGGTTTACAATAAGATTGCCGCTTGTAACATTAATAAGTGAATTGTTTTTAACTGTAACCGTAGCTTTTGTTATCCCACCAGTATCGGTTTTCTCGGTTGAAATGGTCACAGGCTTGCCGTCATTTAGCTTTATCGGACTTTCAAAGAGTAAGGAGCTATAATTGTTATTCTGATTGTATTCAAAGATGGTATCAGTTTCTTCTCCAACAGGTTCCTCTATCCATGCCTTAGCATATAGCCTTATCGCTGTGTCGGGTATTTCTTCATCTTCTCCGACAAATTCCTTTATGTCAAAGGCAAACTGCTTTGTGTATGCCCCTGCATCAATCATCCACAGATCGGCCGAATTCACTTCAAAGACAGTGTTTGCTTCCGAGTCCTGACCTGAAACCTCATCTGTCAAAAGGGTGCAATCAAGATCTTCATAAAAACCTATTTTCACTTTTCTATTCGTCCCGGCAAGCATGATATCGCTGTCATTATATAGGGTTACCTGCATTACACGCTTTCCCTTGTCCTCACTGGCACATTCCAGCTTTGAAATACCCACGTCTGGAATATTAAGATATAGCGTACCGGATTTCGTATCTGTTTCACTGAGAACACCAAATCCTGTCATACCAGCCATTTTAGTATCGGTCGTTGCAACAGCCTTAATACCTTTCCCAAAACCGAAGCCCGATACCTCTCCGAAGGGGGCAGTAACCGTGTATTCAGGATTAATGACGGTTTCGGCAGGTACATCATAATAAACAGTCAATATTTTACTTTCATTCGGCAGCATCAAGAAGTCGGTATTAAAATTAGTCTCATTATCTCCAACCTTTATGGTCAAAGCATTAATGGGTTCTATACCCGCATTAAAAACTGTGAACTGAACCGGAATCTGCGTTCCTCGAATTACTGATTTATAATCCACTGCCACCGAGGTTATTTCAACTTTGTTTTCATATGTGCCGGTAGCGGTATAAAGACCTGAAACAGATATTGGAGTTGAGATTATTTTATCAACTACAACCCCGTCTTCCACAACCTTTATAGTGGTTTCCTTATATCCTGTACCGTAATCGGTGCCCAGTATAACAGCCTTTATTTCATTTTCCCCTGAATTATATGCGTCAAAATGGTCTATCAAAGTGAAATCATCCATTGTTGCGACATCCAGTACAGAAGTGATATAAATTCTACCATTGTCATTCACAAACTTGACAGCCTTAAGTGAGTCTTTATCAGCCAGAACTTTTCCATCATCATCAATACCGGCATTTTCCGATTCAGTCCATAGTATGGATAAATCATCTATACTCTGTGCATTTTTCGCGAATCTGAAGTTTCTGCTTATATTGACAACAGTATTAGCGTTTACGCTGCTTATACTGTCAATAAAATTATTATACAATGCACCATTTTTATCAAAAGCGCACAGTCTGATATCATTGGTACTTACACCATCTGCATCCTGAAGGCTGTACCAGCCAAGAACAAAGCGCTCCACACCATCATCAAACATAACCGCTTCTATTTGCGGATTCTCATCCAGATAGGTATCATTGGTCATTCTGACATTCTTCACAACATCTCCGTTTGTGTCAACAATAGCATAAACAGTCTCCAGACTGCTTATTACACCCTGAGAATTTTGCGGAGCATAGGCTTCAAAGCCCTCAGTGTCTATGGTATATGTAATCGCCGCTGTTCCGTCCTTCAGCATGGCTGCCTCAAGCCCTTTAACAGAACCTGATGTACCGTTATATAAAGTTTGAGGCTCGGTCCATGCTGTCCCGTCATATATTGTATAAAGGATGCTGTCTTTCCCGTCAAAATTAAGTGGATTGGTTGAATCAGAAGCATACACGTTTCTCCATGCAACAAGAACTTTATCACCGTTTGTTGCTACAGCCGGAGCCATATCGGGGACCGCATTATCTGTAAGTCTTCTCGTGTTCCAGGAAGTAGGCCGGGGCTTCGGAGCCGGGGACGACGGTTTCCCAGACTCGGGCGAACTCGGGCCCGCCGGCCAGATCGGCGCCGAGCGGCTGGTTGCGCGGGGTCCAGGTGCCGACGCGCTTGACCGATCCGTAGAGCGG
>CAYWXN010000343.1:0-2400 GCA_964462075.1 uncultured Ruminiclostridium sp.
TCCTTTGGGGGCTTGCCAAGGAGGGGACCGGTATTGCGTCCAGTGTTCTTTCTTCCAATGGAATAAATGATGATCGTATCAAACAGAAGATTCTTGAGTTAGTTGGCGGGGGAGACGGCTCCATTCCGAATTTAGCCTATACCCCGAGAACCAAGAGAGTTCTGGAACTTAGTTATGCAGAAGCGAGGCGTATGGGTCAGAATTTTATCGGGACAGAGCATTTACTCATTGCTATTTTCCGCGAGGGAGAAAGTGTTGCTGTCAAGATCCTCACCGATTTGGGCGGGGATATACGAAAACTGTATGAGAATATCCTCTCAATGTTAAGTGAGGATACTCCTATGGCGGCTTCCCAATCCAAGCCACAGGCAACCGATGTGGATACACCTACCCTGGATCAGTTTGGCCGCGATTTGACTTCTATGGTCCGTGAGGGGAAAATCGATCCGGTAATCGGGCGGGATAAAGAGATTGAACGGGTCATTCAAATACTGAGTAGAAGAACCAAGAACAATCCATGCCTTATAGGCGAGCCGGGTGTTGGGAAAACAGCCATAAGCGAGGGCCTAGCCCATAAAATAGTAGAAGGGAATGTACCTGAAACATTGAAAGATAAAAGAGTTGTAACTCTTGATCTATCATCTATGGTTGCCGGCGCAAAATACAGAGGTGAATTTGAGGACAGGCTGAAAAAGTCTATTGAGGAAATCAGAAATGCCGGAAACGTGGTGCTGTTTATAGATGAATTGCACACCATAGTAGGAGCGGGAGCGGCAGAGGGAGCAATAGATGCGGCTAATATTCTAAAACCGCTATTGGCTAGGGGAGAGATCCAGATCATTGGCGCCACCACCCTCGACGAATATCGTAAGCATATCGAAAAGGATGCTGCCCTAGAACGTCGTTTTCAGCCTATTACCGTAACCGAGCCAAGTCAGGAAGAGGCCATACAGATATTGATGGGAATAAGAGATAAATATGAAGCACACCACAAGGTCAAAATCACTGATAAAGCGATTGAAGCGGCAGTTAAAATGTCTTCCAGATATATAAACGACAGGTATTTGCCTGACAAAGCCATCGATCTTATAGACGAGGCTTCAAGTAAGGTAAGATTGATGAGTTTTACTGCACCGCCTGATTTGCAGGATCTGGAGCGTAAAATAGAAGATTTGCACAAAATGAAAGAAGACGCCATCGTAAGTCAGGAATTCGAAAAAGCGGCATCGCTTCGAGATGAGGAAAACAAGCTTAAAGAAGAGCTGGCGGCCAAAAAAGAGGCTTGGCAGATAGAGAATTCCAAAAATACTCAAATCGTTACCGAGGAAGAGATAGCCGGTATTATCGGCTCTTGGACAGGTATACCGGTAAGCAGACTTGCTCAGGAGGAGACCGAACGCCTAAAGAATATGGAAACAGTTCTTCATAATAGGGTCATTGGTCAGGTCGATGCTGTAAGCGCTGTTTCTAGAGCAATAAGGAGAGGCAGAGTAGGTCTTAAAGATCCGAAGCGGCCGGTGGGCTCATTTATCTTCTCGGGACCGACCGGCGTAGGTAAGACTGAGCTTTCGAAAGCGCTTGCAGAGGCACTTTTTGGTGATGAGAGCCTGATGATTCGTATTGATATGTCTGAGTATATGGAAAAGCACAGTGTATCCAGACTTGTAGGTTCACCTCCCGGCTACATAGGCTATGACGAGGGAGGACAATTGACCGAAAAGGTCAGAAGGAAACCATACTCGGTAGTTCTCTTTGACGAAATCGAAAAAGCTCACCCCGATGTGTTCAATATGCTTCTTCAAATTTTAGATGACGGTAGATTAACCGATTCCACCGGCAGGTCGGTAGATTTCAGAAATACCGTAATAATTATGACATCCAATGTAGGTGCCCGTGATATCGTTGAACCTAAACGCCTAGGCTTTGGTTCAATGGAGGAAAATGCCGCCCGGGATTATGAAGACATGAAGAAGAATGTCATGACAGAGCTTAAAAAAACCTTCCGTCCCGAGTTTATTAACCGTGTAGATGAGATTATAGTATTCCATCCGTTAAACCGTGAAGAGATAAAGAAAATCGGGGAACTTATGCTAAATGAGACCGCCAAGCGAATGGTGCAGAACAATATCAAGATAACCTTCACAGAGGAAGTAAAGGAATTTCTTGCAGATAAAGGATATGACAAAATCTATGGTGCCAGACCGCTAAAGCGAACCATTCAGGAGCATATAGAGGATAAGCTGGCCGAGGCCATATTAGACGAGAAAGTCAAGGAAGGCGACGCTGTGACTATTTCCTACGATAATGGTGAAATAACAATAAAAGTGGATGTCGAGTGAGTTAACCGCACCGCTCCGGCAACCCGTCCGGGATTTTAGTCGCGTAGCTACTTAGATCCTT
>CAYWXN010000344.1:0-2346 GCA_964462075.1 uncultured Ruminiclostridium sp.
TTTGAATGTCCCTGAAATAGATGCCTTCAATGCAAAGGTATGCTGTGATGTGTACAATTCAACTATGCTGGGAAGTACAGGCAGTTCAAATGCAAGTGCGGGTACATTGTCTGAACAACTACTGTGGGAAGTCAAAGGACAAGGAAAATATTATGATAATGATATAGATTATCTGTGAATAAAGTAGGCAGGGAAAAAACGGGGGGATATCATGATAAAGTATCGTGAGGGTTATGAAATTGACTACATACGCCTCTTAGAACTGTTTGCTGAGGCAGGTATGGATGATGTCCCGACGGATTTTAAGCAGCTTTCCGGCATGGTTGAAAGTTCGAAATTTGTTGTAACCGCATGGGACTACGATTATATGGTAGGATTTGCCCGCTTAACCGAAGATGATTCTGCTATGGGCAATACAGCCAGTGTAATGGTAGACAAAGAATATAAGGATATGGGAATAGAAGAAGAACTGAAAACGAGAATAAAGATTTCCGATCACTGAGCGTTTTATCACTCTGATTTCTGTTTAACAAGTATTCGGGACGCAAAGATTATTGAACATGCAGGCTATGAGGTGTATGAGAAAAATTAGCCTTATAACCTATACACAAAAATAACCTTATGATATATTATTATTGTTGAATTAAATAATTATGGAGGAACATAAAATGAAACACATCAAAACCATTAATCAATCTACTTTAAATAAGGAGATTAAAAAAGCCGGCTGCGGTGAATGCCAGACTTCTTGTCAATCAGCATGTAAGACATCATGCACAGTTGCAAACCAGAAGTGCGAGAGAAAGTAAGTGCCGTATCGGAATAAAATAGAATGACTTATGCTATGGAAGGGCTGCAAGGCCCTTCTTGTTGTGTTCTTTTGCCGCAAGTATTGATGGAGGAAATTTATGATACATGCCTATAAAATCCATGGTGAAAATATAGTTTTAGATGTTATGAGTGGTGCGGTTCATTTACTTGATGACACTGCCTATGATGTCCTAGGCTGTTATAACAGTGACGGGACTCTTAATCCTAACAAGCTCAAAGAGCTTACCAAATATGATGAAAAAACAATAAATGAAGCTTTAAAAGATATAGAATACTTAATTGAAAATGGGATGCTTTTTACCGAAGATCCATACACAGAGATGCTTCCTGTCTGGACAAAACAAACGTTGGTGAAAGCTCTGTGCTTACATATAGCCCATGACTGTAATTTAAGATGCAGCTATTGCTTTGCAGGAACCGGCGAGTATATGGGACATCGTTCACTTATGAGCCTTGAGGTAGGAAAGAAAGCAATTGATTTTCTAATTGAAAACTCAGGCAACAGAAGAAATCTGGAAGTGGATTTTTTTGGGGGAGAACCCCTTATGAACTTTGATGTTGTCAAAGGTATAGTCGATTATGCGAGAAAAAGAGAAAAGGAATCGGATAAGAATTTCCGGTTCACTATTACCACCAACGCTATGCTCCTTGATGATGAAAAGCGTGCTTATATTAATGAGAATATGCATAATGTGGTGCTGAGTTTGGATGGCCGCAAAGAAGTAAATGACGCGGTCAGAAAGCGTGTTGACGGTACCGGTTCATATGATCGGATTCTTCCTTTAACAAAAAAGATGGTAGAGGAAAGAGGCGGACAACAATACTATGTCCGAGGAACGTTTACCCGCAAGAACCTAGACTTTAGTGCCGATGTGCTACATTTAGCCGATTTAGGATTTGATCAGATATCCATTGAACCTGTAGTGGCTGCAAAAGATTCGGGGCTTGATATTCGAAATGAAGATTTGGAGACAGTTTTTATCGAATATGAACGTTTGGCAAAAGAATATGTTAACCGCAGAAACAACGGAAAATGGTTTAATTTCTTTCATTTCATGATCGATTTAGAGGGAGGACCGTGTATAGCGAAGCGTATGCGAGGCTGCGGCTCAGGTACCGAATATCTGGCAGTATCTCCCGAGGGAGAGCTTTATCCCTGCCATCAATTTGTCGGACATAAAGAATTTTATTTGGGAAATATTTATGATGGGTTGAATGGAAACCCAATCAGGGAAATCTTTAGTGAGACCAATGTATACACTAAACCTAAATGTAATTCCTGTTGGGCAAAATTTTACTGCAGCGGAGGATGTGCCGCAAATGCATGGCAGTTTAATCATGATATTAAAGTGCCCTATGAAATAGGCTGTGAGCTTGAAAAGAAAAGGGTTGAGTGTGCTCTGTGGATAAAAGCGCAGGAAATCAGTGAGTCAGCGGCACAGTGACGTTGACTCACATTTTAAGAAAATTGCCTTGCTGCCGCGACGGCAACTTTCTTGATATTCGCAAGCTCAT
>CAYWXN010000345.1:0-2343 GCA_964462075.1 uncultured Ruminiclostridium sp.
CTATCAACCTCTGTTGCCTGCTCTTTTATGCTCATATTTTTATGAATGATCCCTATACCGCCTTCACGAGCAATACCTATGGCAAGCCTTGCTTCGGTTATGGTATCCATTGCAGAGCTTATTAAAGGTATATTAAGTTTGATTTCATTGGTCAGGTATGTCGATACATCAATTTCCTTTGGCAAAAGCTGTGAATACTGTGGCACCAAAAGTACATCGTCAAATGTTAAACCAAGCTTTTCAAACTTTTCAACCATATTTATTCCTCCAAATAAACAAATCTTTTTTTGTATACATTATACATGATTCTAATCTCTGTGAAATTATTATACCTATTATACTTGATACCATTTTAAAAATCAATTTGAGAATTATATAAAGACATCACACTGCTTTTATGCTGGCATTCAGATCATATTTTTTTTATTTACAATTACACGCTTTATTTTATTTCTTTATCATGATAAAATACATAATGCTGACTACTTAAAAAACTACATGTCTAGTGGTACCATTATTATCAACTTTTTTACTTCTTTATTGATTAATGCGCATATTCCATAATAAAACCATGTACGGTGATAGTTATGAAAGACCAAAGGTCAATTGTCGATGAACTATTAGACGAGTGCGACCGCCATGCAAGCCAATATACGGGAAAAGAGATGGAATTTGCCAAAGAAGCATTGGATTTATCCAAGGTTCTTCAATATGATATTGGGATATATGAAAGTAATTTTCGTATAGCCAGATCTTTGATGTCAAACAGCAATAATGAAGAAGCAATCAAACATCTTGATCTATGCTATACAATAGCTGATAAGATATGCGATACAGTTCGGATCGCCCGTACAGCAAATTCTTTTGGTATAGCCTATTATAATCTGGGAGTCACATCAAAAAGTCTCGATTATTTGCTGGAAGCACTGGAAATTTCAAAATCTAAAGATTATCCAGATATAGAATGTCGCGTTTATAATAATATATGCAGTATCCTTACCGAATTGGGTGATCATGAGACCGCTCTTGAGTATTTATATTCACTGCTAAATAAATGCGAGACCAGCGAAGAAGAAATATTCCCCAAATGCATCATATATAGAAATCTGGCCCATACCCTTTTCCTTATGAACAGGGTCGATGAAGCAGAAACCTTTGTTCATATGGCTTTGGACGAGTCAAACAAACAAGAAAACTATCAGATGCTATGTGAGAGTTATTATATAATGGGGGAAATCCGTACCGGTCAAAAGAATCTGACCGAAGCAAAAGAATATTTTTTGAAAGCACTTGCCCTCGCTGAAGAAATAAACAATAGTTACTATCTTGTACAAATTCGAATGAATCTCAGTAAAATATATTGCGAGAGTAATTGTTATGATGAAGCATTCGGAATTATATTAGAAGCGTATAACTTTGCAATGAAGCTCGATTATCCCGTACTAAAGCGTAATGTTGCCCTTACCATGGCTGATATTTGTCAGTTGACCGATAATAATCAAATGCTGATAGAAGCATTGTCATCGTATAAAGATATCACACATATGTTGGAGGAGGAGACTCTTCGCCGCCAGCAAGTTTTTACAAAAACCCAGCTAATGCTGTTTAATCTAAAAAAAGATAATGAACGGCTCAGAGTAGAAATCGAACGGGATCCTCTCACCGGATGCCTAAGTCGACGAACATTCCCCGATCGTATCGATCAAATCCTCACAACCTGTGGGAACAAAGGTTCTTTAGTGTTCCTAGATATTGATAATCTTAAGTCAATCAATGATACATACGGACACGATACAGGAGATGAACTACTCAAAGCATTCGCCACTGATCTTGTGAAGGTTCTTCCCGAGGATTCTATTAAAATTAGAATTGCCGGTGATGAATTCATTGTTTTTATCCCCAAGGCAGGAAAGAAAGAAACTGTTAAGTTACTTGATAAACTAATTGAAAGCCTCGCTCAACCTCGCATGATAGGCCAGGTAATGCTGCCTGTTCTTGTAAGTGCCGGCATCGCCCTATACCCTGATCATTCAACCGATGTTTTCAGCTTGAAGAAAATGGCGGATGCGGCAATGTATTCGGCAAAGCAAGCCGGTCGCGGCGGCTACCGTATCTATAACGCATCGTAAGAATAATGCGACATTGTCATTCTGAACGAAACGAAGTGTAGTGAAGAATCTTATGTAATTCGAGTGCGCCAGCGTTGAATCTATTTGCATCTAATAGTTGGCGGGCGCAAGAATCTCATTTCGAACGCCTCTAGGCACCTATCTCTATAAGATCAATACCCCCGGTAAGAGACATTCCTCCGCGTTCGCTCCGTCATGTCCGGCCAAGGGGTCT
>CAYWXN010000346.1:0-2330 GCA_964462075.1 uncultured Ruminiclostridium sp.
TTTTACATATTCTAAAGTACGTTCGTCCACCATAAACATGCCATTCTTGGCGCCGGCCTCAATAGCCATATTTGCCATTGTGAACCTGTCATCCATTGAAAGATTAATCAGTCCTTCGCCCATAAACTCCATGGACATGTATAGGGCTCCGTCAACACCAATCATACCGATTATATGGAGAATAACATCCTTACCTGATACCCAGCCTTGGGGCTTACCCTTTAAAACGAACTTTAACGCTGATGGCACCTTGAACCAGGCTTTACCAGTCGCCATACCTGCTGCCATATCTGTACTCCCTACCCCTGTAGAGAATGCTCCCAGAGCTCCATAGGTACAGGTGTGTGAATCGGCTCCGATTATTAAATCCCCCGGAACAGCTAATCCTTTTTCGGGAATAAGACAGTGTTCTATTCCCATTTCTCCGATTTCGAAGTAGTTTTCTATTTCCATCCCGCAAGCGAATTCTCTTATCATTTTACACTGCTCGGCTGCTTTTATATCTTTATTGGGTGTAAAATGATCCGGAACTATAGCTACTTTTTTTGTATCAAATACCTTTTTAAAACCGGCTTTTTTAAATTCATTCACCGCTACGGGAGAAGTAATATCGTTTCCGAGCACCAAATCGAGATCAGCTTCTATTAGTTGACCGGGAACTACTTTCTCAAGGCCGGTATGGGCTGCAAGAATTTTTTGTGACATTGTCATTCCCATATTATTTCCTCCTGTTATACATAAACTTTAATTTTCTTTTCCAGCTCTTTTAGAAGCTTATACTCTATCGAATCTACCAGAGCAATCCAGCTTGCTTCTATTATGTCGGCGGAGACTCCCACTGTTGTCCATGACGTTTCACTGTCGGTGGATTCAATTAAAACACGAACCTTCGCGGCTGTTGCCGACTGTGAATCTATAACACGCACCTTAAAATCAGTTAAGTAAACATGGGATAACTCAGGGTAGAATACCTCCAAAGCTTTTCTGAGTGCTCTGTCTAAGGCATGAACCGGTCCGTCTCCCTCGGCAGCGGTTATTTCGGATTTTCCATCCACTTTTACTTTTATCAGTGCTGATGCGGATGATCCATTTTGAGTCGGTTGTTCGGTCATAAGCTTAAACTTCTCTAATTCAAAGAAAGGTTTATACTTTCCAAGCTGTTTTCTGATAACCAGTTCGAAGGTACTTTCAGCTCCCTCAAATTGATATCCCTGATGCTCCAGCTCTTTAAGCCTACTGATAATTGCCTCGGTTTCACTTGATTCCTTATTAATTGCCGGATTTAATTCGCGAATCTTTTCCAAGATGGTATTTCTTCCCGATACTTCGGACATAAGGAATCTGCGTTTGTTGCCTACAAGTTCCGGATTAATATGTTCAAAAGATGCCGATGCTTTACACACTCCGTCAATATGCATACCGCCTTTATGAGCAAAGGCACTGCTGCCTACATACGGCTCCCTTCTATTGAGAGATATATTCGCAATTTCAGCCATTTTTCTTGCTGTATAAGTAAGGTTTTTCAACTGATCTTCAGGTATGCAATATCTGTCTTTTTTAATTTGCAGATTGGGAATAATAGTGCTCAAATTTGCATTACCGCATCTTTCTCCAAAACCTAAATATGTTCCCTGAACATGTTCAGCACCGGCTTCAACCGCCATAATGGAGTTTGCTACTGCCATTCCGCAGTCATTATGTGCATGAATTCCGACTTTAACCTTAAATGTCTCTTTAACTTTTTTAACAATGTCATAAACTGTATCAGGAAAGCAACCTCCGTTAGTATCACACAAAACAATGCAATCAGCTCCGCCTTCAACAGCTGCTCTTAAAACCTTAAAAGCATATTCCGGGTTCGCTATATACCCGTCAAAAAAATGCTCCGCATCAAAAATGACTTCTTTACCTTTCTTTTTAAAAAAGGCAAGGGT
This sequence comes from uncultured Ruminiclostridium sp., assembly GCA_964462075.1. Taxonomy (GTDB): domain Bacteria; phylum Bacillota; class Clostridia; order DSM-8532; family DSM-8532; genus DTU059. Next base: position 1,935 of record CAYWXN010000346.1, read on the forward strand.
TTCAAAAACCATTTTTTCATTCTCTTCCAGAGTTGTTTTTATGATTTCTGTCACATGGAAATCCCATGATTTTCCGAATATTGCGACAGCAGGAGTATGCGCATCAATTAATGACTGAACATTTTTATCGTCCTCTACCGAAATATCCCTTCTTCTGGTGCTTCCAAATGCAGTAAGCTTAGCCGATTTGAGGGTAATGGCTCTCATTTTCTCAAAAAACTCTATATCCTTGGGATTGGAACCGGGATTCCCCGCTTCAATATAAGAGATTCCCAAGTCGTCAAGAGCCTTAACAATCTTAAGCTTATCCTCAACCGAGAATGAGATGCTCTCGGCCTGCGCACCGTCTCGCAGTGTTGAATCAAATATGTCAATTACTTTTTTCATTCTCCATCA
>CAYWXN010000347.1:0-2324 GCA_964462075.1 uncultured Ruminiclostridium sp.
CTTCGTATAAATCTCTGAGGGAATTATGGGATTGATTCATCAGCTCTCCGAATAGTTCCAGATTCCCTCCTTTTAAGGCTTTGACTGAATCAATAACCCTTTGATCCTCATAAACGATATGTTCAACACGTTTTCTTATAATATCATCGGTCAGCATACTCTTATGTCCTTCATAGTCTGAGACTGATATATCTCTGAGAAACTCAGCTTCAGAAAATTCTTTTTTGAGAATGCCGAGGCCCTCTTCACATTGGGCTCTGCGCTCGTTGTATTTACCTTCTCCGAGGCTTCGTTTCTTATTTGTATTGCCAATAATCAGAGAGTATCCTTCAAGCTTAATAGGCACAAGCTCAAAGCTCAAATCCTTACAATCCAGAAAAATCGCATGATCCTTTTTACCCATTGCTGAAGCGAATTGATCCATTATTCCGCACATTACACCGACATAATTATGTTCGGCTTTTTGTGATATCAACGACATTTGCACCATATCAATTTCTTTTGTCTTACCGTACGCTTCGTCTCCCAGACTCACCAGAGCTATGGCTGTCGCAACTTCTATCGCTGCAGAGGAGGACAATCCGCTTCCTAATGGCACTTTGTCATCATACATAAGGTCACAGCCCTTGATATTAAAGCCCGCTTTTTTAAGCTCGTCTGCCACACCAAGCTGATAATTTCCCCAACTAAGGTTTTTATATCGCGATAAATTATCCAAGTCGGCCTCTACCATAACTTCAAGATCATTTGCTATCAATCTTATTTTATTGTCGTCCCGTGGTCTGGCAATAATTGTTGTAGCCAATGTAAGTGCGGCGGGAAATACAAAGCCGCCGTTATAATCAGTGTGTTCTCCTATTAAATTGACACGCCCCGGTGAGGTGAAAATTCTGATTCCCTCGGTACCACCGCCAAAATATCCCAAAAAGCTTTGGATTAGTTTTTCCTGATTCATTTCGTTTTCCTCCCTGACATTGTAAATAAAACAACTTTACTCATTTGCCATAAACTTTTTGTATGCCGCTCTTAGCTCTTCTGCCTTTTCCTCAGGTGCGGTAGGATTACAATGTGCCCATGCACCGGTTTCGCTGGACGCATTAAATTTTTGTTTTACATCCGAACGCATAGGCGGAAAAAATTCTATGTGGAAATGATAAGTGTCAGAATAATCGCCACTGTTTACAGGGTCCTGATGCATACACATCATATAGGGAAACGGTTTATCGAACAAAGCATCCAGCATGCCCACGGTCTGACGTATTGTCTTTGCCAGATTGTCTTTTTCCCTTTCATTAAATTGAGCGATATTCTGCTTATGATTCCTGTTTATAATGTACACTCCGTAAGGATACTCTGTAAAGAAGGGCAGAACCACAGTGAAATCTTCATTTTCGAAAATTACTCTATCCTTGAAAGCTCTTTCCTCGGAAAGCATCCTGCAAATCAGGCATTCGCCGGTACTTTCATGGTATTCTCTGCAAGATTCCAACTCCAGTTCAAGCTTTTTTGGAATAAAAGAATAGCCGTAAATTTGTCCGTGAGGGTGAGGCATGGTTACTCCAACAACCTCTCCCCGGTTTTCGAAAATAAAAATATATTTTATCTTTTCATCTTTTCTTAGCTCCAAAAATCGTTCAGTCCATAAATCTACAAGCTTTCTGACATGACTGTCGGACAATTGAGGCAAGGTTATTGTATGCTCGGGAGAATAAAGAATAACCTCACATTTGCCGTATGCAGGCTCCACCTTGAAAAAATCGTTAGCCACGTCATCCGGTATAGGAGGATTTTGCATGAGGGCAGGAAAGTCATTATCATACTTCATTACCTCGTAATCATCAACATTGCCGCTTGACGGGCAAAAAGGACACCAGTCCTTAGGCATTTGCGGCCTGTTCTGCCTGTGGGATGCAATCATGACCCAATCTTTAATCAGTGGGTGCCATCTTAGCTCAGCCATTTCTATCATCCTTTCAGATATCAATACATTAAATACTTGTCATATCTTATACTTTATTCACTCTAATTATAATTTTACATATAACACAGGTAAATGTTATAATGTGTGTATTATATGGGTTTTTGTTAACTGAAAGGATGATTGCCTTGCTCGAAAAATATTATATTTCTAGGAAAAACAACACAGATTTAAATGTTTATAGATGTGGTATTGAAGAATGTTTACCTGATCATTCATGGGGTCCCGGCGTCCGGGATCACTATATCATCCATGTAATAATCTCAGGCAAAGGCTGTTTCACCGTTAACGGGCAAACTCATATTCTTGAAGCCGGTCAGGGTTTTTTAATTTGTCCCGGTCAGAT
>CAYWXN010000348.1:0-2323 GCA_964462075.1 uncultured Ruminiclostridium sp.
ATTTTGGATCATAAAGTTCGGCAATCTCTCTTGGCATTTCCCTGGCGGGAGTTCTCAATACAAAATTATGATCATAACCGGATCCGTATTCCATCTGCTCATTACCTGAAAAGTCTGAGAGACCTTCTCCTATACGCTTTAATTGTGTGAAATCAAATGGAGTATTTTTAACGCTGCAGATTTCACCGGTGGGCAGTAGTTCCGAATTTATAGGAGTATAGAAATCGGCATCAATTTTGAGTTCTTGATTCAGTATGGTTCCCGAGTCATGCCCGGAAAGGTTAAAATATGCGTGGTTCGTTAAGTTTACAACGGTGTCTTTGTCAGATGCAGCGTAATAATCAATCTCCAGAGCATTTTCATCAGTAAGCCTATATATTACTCTTACCTCTAAGTTGCCCGGATAATTTTCATCCATATCAGGGCTGAATAAGCTTAATTCAAGAGCCTCATTATCACCTGATAGGATTTTGGCATCCCAAACCCTCTTATCGTAGCCTTTGATGCCACCATGCAATTGATTATTTCCTTCATTTTTATTCAAAGTATATGTAATGCCATTGAGGTCGAAAGATGCGCCTTCCATACGATTTGAGTTGCGGCCGATCAGTGCGCCGAAAAAAGGAGACCTATCAAGGTAATCCTCCAGCTTATCATAGCCCAATACCACATCGACCAAATTTCCATTCTTATCCGGAACATAAAGTGATACAACTATTCCGCCATAATTTAATATTTCTGCTTTTAGACCGTTTTTATTGGTGAGCGTATAAAGATTTACACCGGTTCCATCCGGTAAGCTTCCAAAAGGTTTAGATGTAATGCTCATAGATTTACCCCCATCATAGTATTTTAACTCTTCCATTATACACCATAAGCTGGTAATATTACAATTATACAGTGGCAGCAATACTTTTGATTGTTTTAATCAAAATTTAATCTTATTTATAGGCTCCCTTTATTAAAATGAGTTAAAATAGACAGGATATACTATCTGTGTAGACGAACGATAGCGGAATGAAGAATCTTTTGGTTGACTAGCAAGATCCTTCGTTACACTCAGGATGACAAATGTCAGCTATTGTAAAGCGGGCATTACCTTGAATAATAAAACATATGAGGAAAAAATGAAAACTTTATTGATTGCGATAAATGCAAAATATGAGCATGAGAGTTTGGCGGTATGGTGCTTGAATGCCGCCTGCCTTAAACAGAATATTCCGGTAACGGTTATGCAATACTCCATAAATGATTCTATGCAAAGAATCTGGGCTTCAATTTTAGATGAAGCTCCGGATGTAGCAGCTTTTTCCTGTTATATCTGGAATCGTGAATTGATTGTTAAATTGATTAGCGATTTAAAAAAGGCAAAGCCCGAATGTAAAATTATTGTCGGAGGCCCTGAAGTCAGCTATGAAGGCTCTGTAAATGATCTTTGCTCTATAGGAGCAGACTTTGTGGTTAAGGGTGAGGGTGAAGAAAAGTTTCCGTTATTATTAAAGGCCATAGAAAAGCAGAATATGATTTATGCAAAAGAAGTACTTGAAAAGCCGGATTCCTGCATGAAACGGAGCTATATATCACCTTTTACCAATGAATATCTTAATAGGATTAAAGATAGGATAGCCTATATCGAGTCTACAAGGGGATGCCCTTATCGCTGCTCCTATTGCCTGTCTTCGGAAAGTACAGGCCTTGTGTATTATCCAATTGAGATGATTGAGGATGATATAAAAAAGCTGGTAAAAGCCGGAGCCAAGGTGATTAAATTTGTTGATAGGTCCTTTAATGTGAATGAGGAGCATTCTCTTAGAATCTGGGATTTTATACGAGAGTTTGAGAACGTAGGGATAACCTTTCATTTTGAGATTAACCCGGATATCATTACCAAGAGGCAGATCGACAGTCTGCTCTCAATGCCTGCCGGTCTTGTTCAACTTGAAGCGGGAATTCAGTCTGTGAACCCTAAAACGCTTAAAGAGGTTTCCAGAGTCATGAATGTACAAAAAGCCGTTGATAATCTTAAGACTCTGATGAGCAAGGGAAATCTCCATATTCATGTGGATCTTATCGCAGGCTTGCCCTATGAGGATATGGACTCATTCAAACAGTCATTTAACAGTATTTATCAGATAGGTGCCCATCACTTACAATTAGGATTTCTTAAGCTTCTTCACGGAACCAGAATGAGAAGAGAAGCAGACCTTCATGGTTATAAATACAGAGATTATCCTCCGTATGAGGTCATAGAGAACAATTACATGACATCGGCGGAAATACTTGAAATAAAAGCTATTGAGGAAGCCTTGGACCGCACCTTAAA